>CALKDJ010000095.1 GCA_938084195.1 uncultured Methylophilaceae bacterium | reverse complement strand
AGTTGGTGAGTTGTGGGATTCGGGTTAAAACTTGCTTATTATCGCAAACTTCACAGTCTTCAAGGCGCTCCGTCATCCCGTGCCTTACCTCTACCTCACTATCACAAATAGAACATTTATAACAGTAAACAGGCATTATAGGGGACCTTTGATGTCAAGGTCAGTTATGACCGTTGATTTTTGCTTCTCAGCTTTAACCATTGGTGGGTTCATTACAACCAACTCTCCTGAATCGTCCACTTGAATTTGAAACTCTTGGAGAACAGGGACGATATCTGTTTGCTCCATTAGTGATTTTTGTAATGCCATCATGATTGCTCCGACGGCTTGATTTGATAATTTATGATCTTTCATTTTTGCTCCTTATAATTCTTTAAACTCTGGTATTAATCTGATTATTTTTACATTTCCAAATGATTTTCTAATTTTTCTAGAAATCTCATCAGCAAAATTCCATGCTAAAATAACAAAACAAATTTTCTTATCTCTTATTGCCTCATTACATTTTTCTATGGAAAAAATTTTGGTATTTAATTTTGGGATTATTTTATCATGCTTCAAGGTGTTTTCATCAACTATATATTCGATTTTTAAATCATAATAATTTAATAAAACAATAGCTTTTGCGGCTGCTCCATATCCTATTATTTCATATCCTAGTTCTCTTATTTCATTTATTTTTTTTAAATTTTTGTGTTTATTTTTATTAATATTTTTATAAAAATCATAATATAGTTGTCTTGTATATCTACCTTCCTCTTTTTCATTGGAAATATACATCTTTGAATTATCATCTGCTTTGTTTTTTGAAAAAATAAATAAATAACTATTTCCATGGATTTTTGGAAAATACATCTCTTTCAAGTATAAATTTGCCTTCGCAGCAAGGGTGCACATAGATTTTATTGAGTAAAAATAGTGGTGCTCATGATAAATTGTATCAAACTCTCCATTATAAAACATGTTTTTTTGGCTTGTTTGGATGCATGCTATGCCATCAGACTCTAGAGAATCTGAAATTTGTTCAATAAATGTTAATGGATTTGGAATATGCGCTAAAACATTGAAGGCTGTTATTAAATTGAATTTGTTTTCTTTCAACAACACTCTACTTTCATTCGTGCCAAAAAAGCAATTTATAGTTTTAATTGAATTGTTATTTGCGATTTTAGCTATATTCTTTGCCGGCTCAATACCAACCACTTCACAGCCAAGATTTTTAAAATATTTTAGGAAAGTCCCATCATTACTAGCTATGTCTAGAACTTTTGGATTATTAATATTGATCTTTTCACATAAAAAAGAAGCCATTCTTTTAAATTCCTTATGTAGTGTTTGACTAGTCCCACTAACGTACAAATAATTTTCATATAATTTTTTTGGATCTACAGCTAAAGACAATTGGCCGTGATAACAATTGAAACACAAATTCAATTTAAGTTCGTATGATTCATATGAATCTGTTATATTTTCGGAAAGATTGTTTGCCAACGGCTGTTCTCCTAAATTTAGAATGGTCTCTACCTCACTATTGCAACAAACACATTTGTTAATTTTAAAAGTCACAAATCCCTCCCAGTGTTTTGTTTCTGTTTTGCCTGTTAAAAGATTTGTATGTTTGTAGGTCTTCTAAGATACTCTCTACAGTGCCTCGGGGATGATAGTTGAAGTTATCAATACTTTTTTGATTATCAATCCAAAAATCATATTTGCTAGTTCCCATTTTTACATTTCCTAGGCTTGGTTTATCTAGGTTAATCAAATCACATTTTAATTTTTTAGAGGTCTCTAGTGCTATTTCATATGAAGTACTATTAAAAGAACCTAGATTATAAATACCGCACTTAGTGTGATGATGATTTTTAATAATCTCTAAGATAAAATTGCATAAATCTAAAATAAACAGAATAGGTCTCTTTGTAAGCCCTCCAAAAACTTTTATATTTTTATTTTGCAAATAACTTTCGTACATTGCATTTATCATGATATCATTTCTCAAATTTTCAGATGCACCGCAAACTGTTCCGAATCTTAAACTATAAAAGTTTTTTAATTCTGACATTAGCAATATTTCATCGTTTGTTTTTTTATAAAAATCATAATAATTTATTGGATTTGATAATAGTGCTTCTTCTTTTGCTATTCCCTTAAAGGAACTACCATAGACACTACTGCTGCTAGCATTTATAAAAAGTTTATCTTTTACATGTGGTATAATCCTTACTAATGGATCTATATTGTTGGTTATAACTTCTTGTATGGAACATTCACATGATTTTACACTTGAATTACCAGATAAATTTATTATGCAGTCATAGTTTTTCAATATTTTTAAATCAAAAGTCCTAACATCTAACTTTATGTTGTCTTTGTTAATAAAATTCCCATAAATCTCTAAATCCAGTGTGTCTACCTTCAGTTTATTATTCTTTAAAAAAGAAAACAACCGACTTCCTATAAAACCGGTTCCTCCTAAAATTAATATTTTCATTATTTCTCCTTGATCGAATTATCTATACTGTTCTATTTTTTGCTTAAGTTCCACGGCTTGTTTAGCTTTAATTTCATACTCTGATTTTATTTTTTCTTCTGGCCATAAATGTTGAAAGCCCCATCCTTTTTTTTTATCACCGATTGGGATGCGAGATCCAATTTGTATTTTTCTTTTTATTGTTTTTTTATTAAATGGTGAAAATCCGTACCAACAAATTACAGCATCTTCAGTGTTATAAGTGTTATAGTGCCTGCCAAGAGGGTAAGAGCTTATATTGTAATTATGTACACTTCTGGATTTTCTAAAATGAAAATGCGTTTTATAATCCAATCCATTTGTTCTTTGTTCTAATAAAGATTTTTGACCATCTAATTCTTTCCCTATGTTTTCTTTTTTATCAACCATCACAAAAGAAGGAATAAGGAATTGAATTCTTTCGTTTGATTTTACAAAGAAATTTGGTTTGCAAATCAAAAACTCAGTTACATTTAGAATAGCACGATAGTCACCTTGATTATATTTATGTTCTTTAATCAAAATCTCTTTTTCTATGTCTGCGGCAGAGAATGTTTTGTTTTCTGATTCGTATATCTCCCAATTTGGACAAATTTCTTTAATTATTTCACAACTACGATCTGTTGAAGCATAATTGAATAAAACACCGTGATCAAATATTCCTTTGTGGTGTTTAAGCCAAAACGGTAATAAATACTCTTCATTATAAAAATGAGCAAAAACAATTTTTTTCATATTATTTCCATTATCTTTTTGTTCCAATTTTTTGCAAATATTTGATAGTCGGAAACCATTTTGTTATCAAATTTTTTATGATCTCTAGTGTTGTGCAGTGTAGCAGATTCGTCATGATAAAAATAAATATCTTTTCCAAAATAATGAGGAACACTTCCTAACTCTAATACTTTTAAGCAAGCATCTACATCTTGAAAGTTTTTAGCCATACTAGGATTCATGCCTCCTATTTTTATGAAAGTTTTTAGATCCCATATATGTAAAGCCCCAGTAACAAAAGAGTCTCCTCTGTCACAATTCACAAAAGGGTTATCTGGATCTGAAAATCTCTTGTAATGTATAGGAGAATATAATAATGGAGAATTATTTCCTGTAAATACCCAACCTCCTCCACCAAACTGTGTGGTTTCTCTCCACTTGCCATCCAACAAATGTTCGGCTCCTTTCATGATCTTTATGTTTTCAGTGTCTACTTCGCCCCTAATAGACATAGTCTTTGGGGGGTAAACTAATTTAGTACCAGAGACTAAACTATTTGCCGCATAATGTCTTTTTAAAAGCTCCAAAAACCATTCTTCCTTTACACACCACAGATCAGAGTTCCACATTATAACAGTTTTTACATTTAAAGAATCACAAACCTTTCCAGATATATTCATCAACATAGAATAATTAAACCCAACAGTGTTGTCAATTCTTAAATAACTGAGGTTGTTAGATAAAACAATTGCCTTAACATCTTCCTCGGACCTATCATCAACTACAACAATATTACAGTGCTTATCTAAATTGTTGTTTTTAAGGTTGTTTAAGGTATAAACCAGCAGATCAGGATTGTCTTTTATTGGAATGATTATGGTTTCCCTATCTGACCAATCTTTTTGCTTTATCCATTCACACTTATATTCGACCAATGATTTTTTAAATTTTTGCTTTTTTTTATCGACAAATTGTAAAAAAATTAATTCATTTTGTAGTACATAAAAACTTTCTTTTTCTTTGAAATTTTCTTCGAAGAAATTACATTCAAAAAATAACTTCATCTTCTAAGACCTCCTCTATCAATTGATCAACAAAACCCACAAATAATTTTTCATCAGAAAACTTGATATCAACCAAGCCTCTTAGTTCTTCTGCTTTTGCTTTCATCTTATCATAGTTTTTGACTGCTTTTCTTAAAGCCATTTTGTAAGATCCTTGGTCAGCATGAGCCCACATTGCGTCTTGCTCTAATACACCAGGCCACACTGCCTCTTTCTGAATTGGTTGCATTGAGTAATCAACTTTGTTGAAATAATCTTTTCCTTCATGATGCAAGAAGTCAAGCTGACCAGACCAACCAATTGTTGTAATAGGAAGTCCTTCACGAGCGGCTTCGAACAGAGGAAGACCAAAACCTTCACCATGAGCGATATTAACCATTCCTTTAATTTTATCATTGTTATAAAGTCCAGTCATTTGTCCCGCTGTAAGATCTCCATGGAGAAGATACACAGAACACTTGCGGTTCTCATAGCCGGTTAACAATTGTTTCATTCGTTTTTGTAGAAATTCCCAATCCATAATAGCATTGCTAGCAACATTGGTCTTTATAACAAGTCCAACTTCTTGGTCGATAAATTCTTCAACAAACCATTTTACCATATTATCAAAGTTCTTGCGAGGAGAAATTTGAGACACAGCAAGAAAATTAAAATCATGCTTTAATTCCATTTCCTCAATTTCTTCCGGTTCATGACGTGGAGTATTTTCCCATACAACTTCAACAGGAGTCTCAATCTTATAAGGGAAAGTTTCCCCAGTTTGATTATTAGTTGCTTGTACTACTGTATCAACCAAGGAAGTTCTTGCGTGATTAGAAACCACCAAAACCTTATCCATATCATTACACTTTGGAAGCCACTGTGGGGCACACTTATGTGTTTCAATACCAGCAGTATAGCCAATATTTACAGGGGCAATCTTTTCAAATTCATTAGGAATTGTTATTTGTAGAGACATGTCAGCATGCAGTTGTTTTCTTTGAATTAGGATCTGTGTTAATGTTATTTTTTCATCTATCCAAGTTCTAAACTCTGAATCTTCCCAAATCCAGCCAGTTTTTCCCCAAGCAATTGGAAGAAT
>CALKDJ010000094.1 GCA_938084195.1 uncultured Methylophilaceae bacterium | reverse complement strand
CTTCTTTTTAAGGGTGAGGGTAGTAATTATGATTTGGATAGATCAATTGAGAATTATCTTTTAGCAGCAAAGCAAGGACTTGCAGAGGCTCAACTTAATATTGCACAAATTTATCATTATGGGCCAAGCTATATACAAAATCATAGAAAAGCGCATAAATGGTATCTGAAAGCTGCAAACCAAGAAGTAAAAGAAGCTTATTTTAACTTAGGCTTAATGGCCCAATATGGTCGCGGAGTGAACCAAAACTATGTAGTTGCCGAAAGATATTATTTACAATCAATTTCACCAAAAATACCTGAGACTTTTTTGAATTTAGGGTTTTTATATCACTATGGATTAGGTACCCCTGTAGATAATAAAAAAGCTTTTGAATATTTTGATAAAGCTGCGACCCAGGGGCTCTCTCAAGCTGCATACCACTTAGGCATTCATTATAGAGATGGACGTGGCGTCAAGAAAAATAGCGATATTGCGAATTATTGGTTTAGAAAAGCAAAAGCAAATGGCTTGATTGAAACAAATCATTTAAATGAAAGCTTTGCTATTCGAGAGCCAGATGATGTCTACCTTTACGTTCAGAATAAGTAACTATGAATAAGCTAATAATAATTAAGGCATCAGTTGTGGTGATTGCTATTTGTGGACTTTTTTTAGTTATTGATAATGGGACTTCACAAAGAATAAAAACAATGGAATCAATAAGTTTAAAGGTTTAGGGGACTTTTACTTAAAACCTCCTTTACTCCTTTTTTTACTTTTATCACTTCCACTAAAGAATTCCGGCTGATCAATAAATTTTAAATAGTCCTCAAAAATATCTATATCTTTTGTATTATATTTTTCAGGAATATCCTCAAGGAGCACTTCATTTGAAACGATAACAGGGTCCCCATTTTCCCAGTTTGCCGGTGTTGATATTTTATGTTTTTGTGAAAGTTGTAATGCATCAATCGTTCGAAGAATTTCTTTGAAATTACGACCTATGTTTTTGGGATAAATTAAGATGGTCTGAATCGTTTTATTGGAATCAATTATATAAACAGCACGAATATTTTCTCTATTTACAGTGCCTAAGGAATTTGAATTAGGCTTGGCCCTTGGATGATACATTCCATACAAGGTTGAAATAGAAAAATCTTCGTCGGCAATAATAGGATAATTTACATTAGTATCTTCCTTCCAATTATTTATCATTTCAAGTAAGTTGCCGTCTGGTTTAAGTGTATCTTTAAATTTATTAATATGTGGAATCCATTCTAAATGATCTTTGATTGAATCCCCACTCAAAGCAATTACCTTTACATTTCTTTTTTTAAATTCTGGTTGTAGTTGAGCTACACTAGCTAGCTCTGTTGTGCACACAGGAGTAAAGTCTCCTGGATGAGAAAATAGTACAACCCAACTATTGTTAATCCATTCATGAAATGAAATATTTCCCTTTGTGGTTGCTGCATCAAAATTAGGAGCTTTATCGCCTATTTGCACAGCTTGAATTTGGTGAATATAAAATACCAAAAAAAAACAGAAATATTTTTTTAATGTCGCCATAAATTTCTTTAACTTATTTTAAATCGTTGATTAATGATCTTTGAACTTCAGCTGGTACTATAACATCTGTCTTAAAATAAGGGTGATCAATACCAAAATTAATAGGTAAGCCTACTTTTGCATGAGCACACATATTTTGGGTCAACTCAAATCTTACGAAATGCACTGCTGATGTTTTATCTTCAGTTTCTCGATTTAAGTCTTCATTTGCTATTGCGTAAATTTTCTCACTATCCTCGATTTGTACCCAAATACTTTTTTCGACCCCAATAAGTTTCGATAAGGCAGCTTTTCTTTTGCTGATATCACTGTATTCAATCATAAATGTAGCTTTCCAATTAGTTCCGTCTGGAATAAGAGGATTATAAACATCTAGCTCTTCTTGAATCCCAGATGCATCAAATATTTTTTCTATATGGAGCATCTCTTGGACTTGATATTGCATTGTGAGGGTATCTTCAAAATAAAGGGTGGCATGAGGATTTAAACTAAGCCTCCTATCTTTTTTGTGCTGAATAATTTTATCTCGAAATGCTATGCGTATTTCAGAATATTTTTCTAGACTAAATAAGTCTTTTTTTTCTAAATAAGCCATTTATATTTGGTACGCTTTTCTTAGAAGAGTAATAGGGTGTTCAGGTTCGGTTTTATTATCTAGAGCATGGCCTATGTGATGACCTGCCATTGCACAATCACTTCCATAATGATCAGGTTTTGCTTCATTAATTTTTCTAACAATGGGTCTAACAATTTTCATGGAATACTCATGACACTCTTTTTTTACCGCATAAGTGCCATCATGACCTGAGCATCTTTCTATTGATTCAACTTCAGTATTTGGAATGAGGCTAAGAATTTCTTTAGTTTTAGGACCAATATTTTGTACTCTTTGATGGCAAGCTGCGTGATATGAAACCTTTCCTAAACTCGTTTTAAAATCAGTTAAGAACTTATCTTCTCTATTCCTTATCATTAAATATTCAAAGGGATCAAAAAATGCATTTTTTACTTTTATTACGTCCTTGTCATTAGGAAACATAAGTGGGAGTTCTTGTTTAAACATAATTACGCATGAAGGTATAAGAGCAGTTAAATCCCAACCTTCATCAACCAGCTTAGCAAGTATTGGAATATTAATATTTTTGGCTTCCTCTACTGCATCGAGATTTCCTAATTCAAGTTTTGGTATTGCACAACAACTTTCTTTTTCCGTTAATTTTACAGCTATATTATTATGCTCAAATACTTTGAAAAAGTCTTCGCCTGGACCGGGTTCATTTTTATTCATATAACATGTGGCGAACAATGCAATTTTACCTTTTGTTCTACCCACTGGCTCTGCTGTTATCTCATTTTCATGATTTTTAAGCCTTTTTCTTAAATTATTACTTTCAAATTTTGGTAGCCATGCTTTTGAATGAATTCCAGCCACTAATTCTAATCCTTTTCTAGCAGGCTTAAATTTATTTATAGCGTTGATAGTTGGAGCAACGATAGGAATTCCTGCAAATTTACCTACATTATCTGTACTAGTAAGAACCTTATCTCTAATTTTTATATTACCCTTTTTATATTTTATTGCTTTTGCTCTTAACATTAGATGAGGAAAATCTACATTCCACTCATGAGGGGGTACATAGGGGCATTTGGTCATATAACATAAATCGCACATATAGCACTGATCAACAACCTTTGTGTAATCTTCTTTTTTGACTCCGTCCACTTCCATCGTATCTGATTCATCTACTAAATCAAAAAGAACGGGAAAAGATTGACATAGGCTGACGCATCTTCGGCATCCATGACATATATCAAAGACTCTTTCTAATTCTTTATTGAGGGATTCTTCGTTAAAGTAATCAGGATTTTTCCAATCAATTGGATGGCGAGTAGGGGCCTGTAAATTTCCTTCTTTTGGGGTGGTCATTATAATAAAAAAGCCGGGGAAACCCGGCTTTATTTACATTGCAACCATTTCACCAAGCGCTTTCTCATAGCGGTTAGCGTGTGATCTTTCAGCCTTGGCTAATGTTTCAAACCAATCAGCAACTTCGTCAAACCCTTCGTCTCTTGCGGTTTTTGCCATACCTGGATACATGTCCGTATATTCATGAGTTTCTCCAGCCACAGCTGCTTTTAGATTATCTTCTGTTGACCCAATAGGGAGACCAGTAGCCGGGTCACCGCACTGCTCTAAATATTCTAAATGTCCATGAGCATGACCAGTTTCACCTTCAGCAGTTGATCGGAATAACGCCGCAATATCGTTATAGCCTTCTACATCAGCCTTTGCAGCAAAATATAAATAACGACGATTTGCTTGAGATTCACCAGAAAATGCATCTTTTAAATTTTGTTCGGTTTTACTTCCTTTAAGTGCCATAAATTATTCTCCTAAATTATTTATATACTTGAAATTAGAATATAGAGTTTTCTTCCAACGGTCTAGGTACTTAGGACAAATTCATGATATTTATTAGAATTAGATTTATTTTAAGAAATTCAAAATGTTTGAAAGTTTTTTTTGGCAATTAAGATTTAAGATTGTTGGTAAAAAGGATAATCTGTGTACCCTTTTTCGTCACCCCCATAAAACGTAGAGGAATCTGCTTCATTGAGCGGTAAATTATGTTCTAACCTGAATACAAAATCTGGGTTTGCAATAAATGGGATACCAAAAACCATTAAGTCTGCATCAGCTGATTCTGTAATTTTATCCTCATGCCGATTTATCATACAAGTTAATCCACCATTTTCCTTAAATAAATCATATATTTTGTTAAAGTTAAAATTATCATCACCATTTTGTCCTTCAATAGCATGGAGGTAGGCTAACCCTTTTTTTCCTAACTCAATCGCTAAGAAATCAAACAAATTTTGTGGATTAGAATCATAAATATCATTAAATGAAGATGTAGGACTAACTCTGCAACCTATTTTATTTGATGGGAAAATACTTGAAACAGCATCTATAATTTCTAGTAAGAATCTTACGCGGTTTTCTATGCTGCCACCATAATTATCAGTACGTTTATTTGTGCTGTCCCTAAGGAATTGATCAATAAGATAACCATTTGCCGCATGTATT
>CALKDJ010000093.1 GCA_938084195.1 uncultured Methylophilaceae bacterium | reverse complement strand
TTCATAATCAATTTCTAGCTCATCAAGCAATGATGTAAAGAGGGGATATGTCTTTTTATTGAAAACAATAAAGCCGGTATCTACTGTTATTTCTTTATTTTCTTCAACTGAAATATTGTGTGTGTGAGAATGACCGCCAATTCGACTATCATTTTCAAAGACTTGGATATCATGATCTTTATATAGTAAGTGAGCAATTGTATTACCAGATATGCCAGACCCTATGATTGCTATTTTCACAAGATTTAACGAGAGATAGGTTTTTTTATTTGATTAGTTTCACGTATATCTGTGGAAACAGTTCGAATGTCCCATATAAAACCAAACAAAGACATCATCTTCAGCAGGTAATAAGTTAGATCAACCTCCCACCAATAAAAACCTTGCTTAGCAGATCCAGGAAAATGGTGATGGTTATTATGCCATCCTTCTCCAAAGGTCAACAAAGCGATGAGAAAGTTGTTTCTGCTGGAGTCATCTGTATCGTATCTTCTTGTACCCCATAAATGCGCTACAGAGTTCACTAAAAAGGTTGAGTGATAAAGGACTACTGTAGATAAAATAAAACCCCAGGAAACCAATTGTAAGCCACTCGTATTAAGGTCAGGGTAAAAGGTAAGTAACCATTCTCCAGCTCCATAAAGAATAATGCACGTTAGAATCGGAATAACAATATCAAATCTATCGATTAATCTTAACTCAGGATAACGCGAGAGTTCTTTTACCATTTTAGTATGCGTTAAAAAGTTTGCTTTGGTAAGAAACCATCCCGTATGACTCCAAAAGAAACTATGGGCCTTGGGTGAATGTTTATCATGTATGGTATCGGAGTGCATATGATGCTCTCGATGATGTGCAGCCCACCATATAGGGCCTCTTTGAACAGCTGACGCACCAATCACAGCAAATATAAATTGCATCAGGCGGCTTGTTTTGAAGGTCTTATGAGAAAAATAACGATGATAAAAACCAGTTATTGCAAACATTCGAATGGCATACATCATAATAAATACAACAAAAGCCGTAGAGCTAATTCCAACAAAAAAGACTGAAAAAATCGATAGGTGAATAATGATGTACGGAATCACTCTTCCCCAATCTATCTCCTTACCATGAAGATTTAAATTGAGGTATTTGTTTTCAACTAATTTATTATCAAGCCAGCCAAAAAAATAACTTGTAATTAATTTACTTATATTTTTCATTGCTGGGGCACCATCCTTAAGTTATCTATGTTGTAACCCATAGCCTTTATTTTTTCAGTGAACATAGCTATTTCTTCAGGTGAGAGTGTTTTTTGTCGAGACATTAACCATACATAATCAAGTGCATCCCGAGCGACTATTGTATTTTGATAGGCATCATCAAGATATACAATTTTGTATTGGGCTTTGATAGGCCAAATGAATTGCATTCCCCATTCTGCATTATTTGTTCCTTCTATAACAAAACCTTTCGGATAATACTGTTTTACAGGGCCGTAAGGATCCCCTTTATTGAAGGTGAATGTTGTTGCAATGGAGCCATCATCATTTAAAGCATAGGATTCTACTGCGTTGTATGCATTTTTTTCTATGAATGCAGGAATGTGTGCGATAACATACCAGTCACCCATGAATTTATTAATGTCTACATTATCAACTAGTTTAAGTGATTTAGATTGCATAGCGCATCCTGATAAAAATAAAAAAAATATTAAAAATCTATTTAAAACATTCATATATGTATAATTATTAAAGTAGTTTATAGAAAATATCACCAATTGGTGTGGGTGATTTAAGCGCTACCCATTGCATATTTTGGTCATACCACAATTGAATTCTAAGCTTTTCTACGCCATTTTTACTGGCTATCATCTCATAGCAATTTGCTGAAACATTTTTACCCTTTATGGCTATTTTTTCTTGCTTTAATAACGTTGTTTTAACGTCCAGATATTCTCCATTTTGAGAATTCATCAATTTATCCTGCTCAAGAATCTTTGGGTTCCAATATGCAAAAGTCATAATGCATCCTGGCAGAGCAGTTTTTACGTTGTTGGCAATTATTGAAAAATTATTTGATTCTCTAATACCATTAACAACAAATTTATCACCATCATCGTTTGTTTGACTTGAAATAGAATTGAGACAGTTACCAGACCATAATTCTTCCGACTTATGTTGATAATATATGTCCATAAAGAGAAATTCAATATGAAAGTCAGCTTTACTGATTATTTTTTCATTATTAACGCTAAAAGTATGCTTACCTATGACTTTATCTTTCATAATGGCGTCAAAATTCCATTCTTCAGCTAAAGCGCTAGCCATTGAAAATATCAAGCAGGTGATGATACTAATTATTTTTTTGGTGGCCATGGGATAAAACTCGAGGTATTTTTTATGTAATTAGGATAATCTGGCCTTCTAGATGAAATGGTTTGTTCCATTAACCCAACCCCAGATACCTTTAAGAGTAGGATTGTCATAAGAATAGGAGACAGAATGATTATCCACGAGGAGCTACCAACTGCAGCGATAAAGAATCCCCACCAGATGAGGAATTCTCCAAAGTAATTGGGATGCCTTGTATACTTCCATAATCCCGTATTAAGCACTCCCATTTTTGTATCTTTTCTTAAAAAACTTCTTAGCTGAAGATCTGCAATGGTTTGAAAAACTAATCCAAATAAGATGGCAGCTAAAGCAATTTTATCTTGAAGGTCATAGGGTCGATCATCTAGCATTATGGCAACTAGGGGAAGGGCAATGATTGCCGCCATAAAGGCTTGCAAAAGAAAAATAATATAAATACTTTTTAGGTGAAAGTTTGGTTGATTATTTGCTCTAATATTTCTATATCTAACATCTTCGGGTTGCCCCCAATTCCTAATGGTAAGAAAAATACATAACCTTGATGACCATAAAAGCAAGGCTGCCATGAGAGCAATATGCCTATCAGTTAATTCTGGCACTTGAGA
>CALKDJ010000092.1 GCA_938084195.1 uncultured Methylophilaceae bacterium | reverse complement strand
GATACCAATAAGTTGATTTTGGTCATTAAAAAGGGGTTCTTGGGCAGTAAAACCTGGATAAATTTCAATACCGAGCTCTTCAGCTTCTTTTGAAAGCCAATTGCTCAAGTCTCCCAAACTAGCAATATAGTTATCCTTGTTACTCATTAAAGGAGGCATCAAGATTTGAGGAATTGTAAGATGACCCTTTTCACTCAATAAATTAAAAGTATCTTTTTTTACCTTTGTATTAAGGGGCGCACCTTTTTCTTTCCAATTTGGGATGAGTTCATCGAGAGCAACAGTATCAATAACTGCTCCTGATAAAATATGGGACCCGACTTCTGTCCCCTTTTCAACAAGGCAAACTGAAATATCTTTTGTCTCCTTCTTGGCAAGTTGTTTAATTCTTATAGCAGCAGAAAGGCCTGAGGCCCCCCCACCAACCACCAAAACATCATATTCCATCACATCTCTTTTATTCATAATAACCATCTCAAACAATTAAAGGAAGATCGATTTGATCACTTCTTTGGATACCCTTTGTCATATCCGTACACATCTTTAGAAACTGTCGGACTCCATTGGTTTGATATTTATTCTTGGACCACAAAAAGTTGAAATAACGATCTAACTTAACGTTTCTAACCTCAAGCGCGATAAGGCTCCCTGTTTTTAATTCATCTTTTAAAGCAAGCCTGGAGATACATCCAATTCCAACACTAGATTCAACTGCACGCTTTATTGCCTCCGTATGTTCTAGCTCAAGTTTAATATTTATTTTACTTTGTTTATTTTTAAAAAAGCGATCAAACGTTTCACGCGTACCGGAACCTTTTTCCCTTAAAACCCATGACTCTTTCAGCAAGTCCTCTAATGAAACATTTTTTTTGTTTATTAATGGATGACTTGGTCCGCAAAATATTACCAGCTCATCCGCTATCCAAGGTTGAATTTTTAAATCAGGGTGATCACAGTCCCCCTCAATCATACCTATGTCTAATTCATGAGATAAAACTTTTTTGATAATGGTTTCCGTATTTTGAACTTGCAATTTTATGTGGCTCTCTGGAAAATTTTGTAAAAATTTAGCAACTAATAAATTGGTGAGATAGTTTCCAATAGTTAAAGTTGCACCTATATGCATATCACCAGAAACGGCATAGCCTGCGAGTTCTGATTCAATTTCCTTTGCCCTATCAATTAACTCAAGCGCTTGTGGTAATAATTTACTCCCAGCATTATTTATGCTTAATGATTTACCAATACGATCAAATAATCTGACACCAAATTGACGCTCTAATTCACCCAGTGAGGTGCTTGTTGCCGACTGTGATAAGCATAAGAGATCTGC
The DNA here is from genome assembly GCA_938084195.1 of uncultured Methylophilaceae bacterium. The sequence goes on along the minus strand of CALKDJ010000092.1, from coordinate 4,602 downwards.
TGCTTTAGAAACACTTTCTAATCGGCTTATAGCAACAAATATTTCTAATTGTCTTAATGTATATCGCATATTTTAATAATGGTTTATTGCTTATCTATTTTACTGATATATTATACATACAATCAATAGGATAAAACTATTTCAAGATGTATAATTCTCGTGTTTCGATTTTAAGTAAAAAATAAATGAAAATATTAGTTGCAATCAAAAGAGTTCAAGATTACAACGTCAAAGTTCGACCCAAAAGTGATGGTTCAGATGTTGATATAGAAGGAATTAAAATGGGTATTAATCCTTTCGATGAAAATGCGCTTGAGGAGGCGCTTCGTTTAAAGGAAAAAGAGTTAGCATCTGAAATAACAGTTGTTTCAATCGGCGATGAAAAAAATCAAGATGTTTTAAGACATGGCTTAGCGATGGGTGCTAATAGGGCAATATTGGTTGAAACTAATGATTCCCTAGAACCTCTTGGAGTGGCAAAAGTTTTAAAAGGCTTAGTCGTTAAAGAAAAGCCAGATTTAATTTTGCTCGGTAAATTAGCCCTTGATAGTGATGCTGGACAAACAGGGCAAATGTTAGCAGGTCTTCTTGACTATCCTCAAGGAACTTTTGCTTCAAAAGTTGATATCGAAAATAATAAAATTTTAGTTACTCGAGAGATTGATGGTGGCACTAATACTCTAAAAATGAATATTCCTGCAGTATTAACTGCCGATTTAAGGTTAAATGAACCACGTTTTGTAAAGCTCCCTAACCTAATGATGGCTAGAAAAAAAACGATTGAAAAAATAAAGGCATCTGAATTAGCTACTAACACATCATCACGTATAAAACTGCTTGATGTTTCTGTACCACCCTCTCGAAAGGCAGGGATTAAAGTAGAGAATGTAAAAGAGTTACTGATTAAATTACAAGAAAAAGAGGGTATAAAATTATAGATAATAAATCAAAAGTTTTAGTAATTGCCGAGCACGATAGCTCTGTGCTTAAAGATTCTGTATTTAAAGTAATTACTGCTGCTAAATTTTGGGATAAACCTATAGATTTATTAGTCATGGGAAATTATTCTGAGAAGGTGGCTAATCAGGCTGCAAAAATCAAGGGCTTAAGTAACATCATCAGAGTTGATGCCGACCATCTAGAACATTTACTTGCTGAGGATGCTGCAAAAATTATCGAAAATATAGGTAAGGAATATCAGGTTATATTGGCAGCTCACTCTTGGTTCAGTAGAAATTTTTTACCCAGAGCTGCGGCACGATTAGATATTGCATTAATCTCTGATGTGTTAAAAATTGAAGAAAAAAATATTTATACGAGAGCAACTTATGCAGGGAATGTTCATGCAAGGATCCAAAGTGATGACCCTATCCAGTTACTGACTATCCACACAAGTCTTTTTGAGCCAATCTCTAACGAGGGCGGTAATGCTCAAATAATTATTAAGGACGCGCCATTACCGTCAAATTTGACAAGCTGGCAGACTGAAAAAATAAATAAATCTGATAGACCTGCATTAACAGATGCTAAAATTGTAATTTCGGGAGGGAGATCTCTTGGAAGTGAGGAAAATTTTAATAATGTTTTATCTCCACTAGTTGATGAAGTTGGAGCCGCCCTTGGTGCAACAAGAGCGGCAGTTGACGCAGGATATGCCCCGAATGAGATTCAGGTTGGTCAAACTGGAGTTGTTGTAGCTCCTGATTTATACATCGCCGTGGGTGTCTCTGGAGCAAATCAACATGTTTATGGTATGAAAGACAGCAGGGTTGTAGTTGCAATCAATAACGACCCTGATGCAACAATTTTCCAATTTGCGGACTATGGTTTGGTTGCAGACTTATTCGAAGTAGTCCCTGAAATGCGAAATTTAATCAAAGAATAAATTTAATGAAAGCAATAATTTAATGAGTAATAATAGTAAATATTCAACAGAAAAAATACTGAGTGTTCATCATTGGAATGACACTTTATTTAGCTTTAAAACAACTCGTCAAGATGGTTTACGATTTGAGAATGGACAATTTGTAATGATTGGGCTAGAAGTTGATGGGAGACCTCTTGCAAGAGCTTACAGTGTGGCTAGCCCTAATTATGACGAGCACCTTGAATTTCTGAGCATAAAGGTGCAAAACGGCCCGCTAACCTCTAGACTACAACATATTAAGGTGGGTGATGAGCTACTTGTCAGCAGGAAGCCAACTGGGACTCTAGTAATTCATGATCTTAAGCCAGCAAAAAACTTATATTTATTTTCAACAGGTACAGGCCTTGCTCCATATATGAGTCTTATTCAAGACATTGAGGTTTACGATAGGTTTGAAAAAGTAATTTTGGTCCATGGCGTAAGAAAAATAAATGACTTAGCCTATAAAGACTTTATAGAAAATGACTTACCAAACAATGAATTTTTTGGTGAAGAAATAAGAAATCAATTGATTTATTACCCAACGGTCACTCGTGAGTCATTCAAAAATGAAGGAAGATTAACCGATTTAGTAAAGTCTGGTAAGTTATTTGATGATATTGGATTATCAAAAATGAATCCAATAGATGACAGGGCAATGATATGTGGCAGCCCCGAAATGTTAAAAGATACTCAAGATTTATTAGACTCAATGAATTTTAAGGTTTCTCCGCGCATAGGGGAGCCGGGTGACTATGTGATTGAACATGCTTTTGTTGAGAAATAATATTAATAATAAAAGTTTAAGACCTTTAATCTGAAATTTTAATTAATAAAATCCGTCATTATCTATCTCAAAGATATATTTTTTTAAATCTTTCTTTGAAGCATATTTTAATCGTATTGAAATCCACACAATTTTTAATAAATAAAAATAATTTACCTGTAATTACAGTATTAAAATGTTTATAATTAAAGTGATATCTGGTGATTTTATGTATCTAAAAATTATTATTTTAAATTTGTTAGAGCTATAAAAAAAATCATAATCCAATTTTTAGTTTCTATAAGAAAGCTTTATAAATTTGATTTAGGAAAAATATGTTTCACGGAAGTAATGTTGCGCTTGTCACACCAATGAATGCTGACGGCTCTTTAGACGTAAAAAGCTATAAGGATTTATTGGACCTTCATATACAAAGTAATACAGATGGCATAGTTGTTGTTGGAACGACTGGTGAGGCTCCAACAGTTGATTTTGATGAACACATATTTTTAATTGAAGAGGCAGTTAAATTTATTCGGGGGAGAATACCTTTAATAGCTGGAACAGGAGCGAACTCAACAAAAGAAGCGATTTATCTAACCGAAGCAGCAAAAAAAGCAGGTGCCGATGCCTGTTTGCTTGTCACACCTTATTACAATAAACCAACACAAAGAGGCTTAGTAGAGCACTACAAAGCTCTAGCAAATTCCGTAGACATACCACAAATTTTATACAATGTTCCATCTCGAACTGGAGTGGATATTGAGAATAATACCGTTATTGAGCTAAGTAATATACCCAATATTGTAGGTATTAAGGATGCTACAGGTGATATATCGAGAATAAAATATCTTAAAAATAAAGTAAATCCAGAATTATCTTTTATAAGTGGAGATGATCTAACTTTTATGGAATTTTTGGAAGCAGGAGGTGACGGTGTAATTTCAGTTACAGCTAACATAAAACCATCAGAGATACATCAAATTTGCAGTCTCGTTAGAAATAAAAATTTTGAAAATGCAAAAGAAATTAATAACAAATTATCTTCTCTTCACAGGGCAATGTTTATAGAGTCAAACCCTATTCCAGTTAAATGGTTACTTTCACACTTAGGACTTATAAAGCCATTTATGAGATTACCAATGTCTGAGTTAGAAAAAAATAACGAAGAACTTTTAGTAAAGGCATTGGAGGAGGCAAATGCGTAGGCTATTTGTTTTCTTTTTAGCATTTCATATATTTGCATGCGGCACAATGTCCGAAATAGATATTATCGATGATATAACTGCCCCAGATTACGTGAGCTCTTCAAAAGCTAGAAAACTTGAAATACCCCCTGATTTAAGCGAAATCGAAACTCAAGACAATTATGAAGTTCCTGGTGAAGCTAGGTCATATAAAAATTTTAAGGATAAACAAAATAATACAAAACCAAACAAGTCAGTCAAGGTTGTCCAAGATCCAGATGGAATGAAAATAATTAAATCAGGTAACTTAAGATGGTTGATTGTTGATAAAGACCCAGATACTTTGTGGCCTTATATACAAGATTTCTGGGAGGAAGAGATGGGTTTTAAAGTAAAAGTAGCCAACAAGAGGACAGGGGTATTGGAAACAGAATGGATATCTACCTCCGATTTATCAACAAGTTCAAGTAGTGCTCTTGATAAGTGGCTTGATTCAATGTCCGGTTTTGCAGATAAACGAAAATTTAGGACTCGATTGGAATTGGGTTCTCAGAATGGTACCACTGAAATTTTCTTATCCCACCGGTCTTCATTTGCTGGCGCGAACCAGCATGAGGATATATTGAGTAACAGAGGGGATACTTGGAATATATCGGAGATTTATGCTATCGAAGAATATATATCTGATGAAGAAAATGGTCAATCTTCCACAGCAAAGTCAGAGCAAATGAAAGTTGAAGATT
>CALKDJ010000091.1 GCA_938084195.1 uncultured Methylophilaceae bacterium | reverse complement strand
AAGTCGGAAGTATCAACGCCTTGAGATTTTGGAAGGAGATTTCTTATATGACCATATGATGCAAGAACGTGGTATTCCTTACCCAAGTAATTACCAATAGTTTTTGCTTTTGAAGGAGATTCAACAATTAATAGTTTAGCCATTTAAGTTTTTTTTTAGGTATTTAAGACTAGGCATCATAAGTAGAAATGAAAAACAATTCAAGATAATATGTAAAAATTATTTCACTAAGCCTAAAATTTTCTATTTTTTAAATTAAAAGAGCTTTAATTCTATGAAAACTTTCTTCCTCCATCAATGCTGAGAGTCTGCCCTGTAACATATGGAGCATGAAGTAGGAAAAATTCTATAGCTTTACAAATATCTTCTGGACCTCCAGTTCTTTTTAAAAGTGTTTGTGAAATTACTTTATTCCTATAATCATCATCAAATTCTAGGTTAGATTCAGGCCATAAAATTGCACCAGGTGCGACAGCATTCACTCTAATTTCAGGACTAAGTTCTTTTGCAAGAGATTTAGTAAGAGTGGCAAGCCCTGCTTTAGCTATAGAATATATTATGTAATTTTTTTTAGGATTGTGAATTTGAGCATCGGTTATATTAACAATGGATCCCTTCGTTTTCTTTAGATACTTAGCTGCATGATGACTTAACAATAGCGGAGCTTTAAGATTAGTTCCAATAAGATCATTCCAGCTTGACTCATTTAAGGAATCAATCGGAGTAGCGTAATAAGTCGAGGCATTATTAATTAAGAAATCTAATTGCCCAAAAATATTTATTACCTCTTTTATTAAATAGCTGAAAGATTCTTGATCTAAAAGATCAGCTTGAATAGTTGCAGCAGAATCAGCTCTTAAATTATTAAGTTCGGCTACGAGATTTTTAGCATCTATTGAAGATTGATTATGGTGAATCATAACGTTAACTCCACAATGATGAAGATGTCGTGCAATTGCGGCACCAATTCTTTTTGCCCCACCAGTTATTAATGCGATACGTTTTGTTTTTTTCATATGGAATTTTTTATTATTTTATTCATTATAATCTAAGCAGAAGGTAAAATTTAACAAACGTATAAACAAATATTGAAAGGATAATATATGGATTTAGCTTCTTTAGCAGCAACTAATATCATTTTAATCACTGGGCTTATCGTGATAGTTATTATTTTACAAAGAGGTTTTGATATCCTCATTAAACAGCAAGAATCGGTAATTTATAATCTTAATTGTTTGAGGCAAGATAATCGTGCAACGAAGGAAGTCCTAGATACGGAAGGTGGTAAAGCTATTAAGTAAAAATGGAAAATATTAAAAATAAAATAAGGCCAATACGAAGTTATGTGCTTCGTCAGGGAAGATTGACAAAGCATCAGTCAGAAGCCATTCAAAATTTTGGTGATGAATTGATCATACCTTTAGCAGATGAATTAATTAGTTGGGACTCAATATTTCCATTACAAAAGAATGAGATAATTTTAGAGATTGGCTTTGGAATGGGGGATTCAACAGCAGATATAGCTTTTAATTTACCGCATATAAATTTCATTGGGATTGAGGTACATTCGCCAGGCGTTGGAAATCTTATAAACAAGATCAAAGAGCTTGACATATCAAACTTAAAAATCATTCAACATGACGCAGTAGAGGTTATTGAAAAAATGATTGCAAATAGAAGCTTGGATGGAATACATATCTTTTTCCCAGATCCTTGGCATAAAAAAAGACATAATAAAAGACGACTTATAAAAGCGGATTTTCTTAATAAATTAGCTTTAAAATTAAAAGAAAAAGCATATATTCATATAGCTACAGATTGGGAGGACTACGCTGATTGGATTCTAGATGAAAGTAGGCAATGTAAGAATCTGAGTCTCAAAGGAAATAAATTTCATAATAAACCTGATTACAGGCCTTATACAAAGTATGAAAAAAGAGGGGTTAATTTAGGCCATAAGGTTTGGGATATTATTTTTTTAAAGTGTTAACCAATGTTGAATCACTTTATCTACCTCTGCAACACCAGTTTTTTTTAAACTAGAAAATAATTGAATTGAACAAGGCGTTTGATAAAAATCAGCCCATTTTTCTTTAACAATCTTTTCTGTCTTAAACAATGCTTGATGGGATTTATCTCGAGAGAGCTTATCGCTTTTTGTAAGTAAAATATGAATAGGTTTTTGCCGTGGAGCAAACCAATCGAGCATTCTAGTATCAAGCTCTGTTAAGGGGCGTCTAATATCCATGACAATTATAAGTCCGACTAAAGACTGACGTTCTTGGAGATATGCTGGAAGGATTGTTTGCCAATGCTTACGCATTGAAGAAGGGACTTTTGCGTAACCATAACCTGGAAGGTCAACCAAAGCTTTATCCTCTCCAATAGTAAAATAATTAATAAGTTGAGTTCGCCCCGGTTGTTTACTTACATAAGCCAATCTATTTTGATTGCTTATTGTATTAATTGAACTTGATTTTCCTGCATTTGAACGCCCAGCAAATGCGATCTCACGACCTGTGTCCTCAGGTAACTCATTAAAATTATTTACTGATATAGTAAATTTGGCATTTTGTAAAAAAGACATCTTTTTTCCTAATTACTTAAGCGTTAATGCTATCACGTTGAACTTAATTTAGTTAGAATGTCACAATTGTTAATAGGATGGATAAAGTATGAAATCAGCGTTATCTTTATTTGGTGTATCTTTGATGTTTATTGTGCATTTCTTGGGCGCCGAGCCTCTTTCATCAAAAGATTTGCAATCTGCAAAAAAAATAATTAATAATCTATGTATCGCATGCCATGGTGCAGATGGCAACAGTGCGATTTCAGTCAATCCTAAATTAGCTGGTCAGCATGCAGCTTATATTACAAAACAGCTCATGAATTTTAAAAGCGGTAAAAGAGATAATGCAGTAATGGCTGGTATGGTCGCTACTTTAACAGAACAAGATATGATTAATTTAGGAACGTATTTTTCTAATCAAAAAATTACCTTATCAGTGGCCAAAGAAAATGGAATAGATTCTCTTGGGGAAAAAATATTTCGAGCTGGATTATCCAAAAAAGGTATCCCAGCCTGCGCGAGTTGTCATGGTCCAGCTGGACATGGTATTCCAGATACATACCCTAGACTCAATGCTCAACATAGTGAATATACTGTTTCTCAGCTAAATCTTTTTCGTGTTGGGAAAAGAGCAAATGATTCTGCGAAGGTAATGAGAACAATTGCACAAAAATTAACCGAAGAAGAAATGCAAGCTGTTGCGGATTATATACAGGGATTAAGATAATTTTTTATCTAATAACTATTTGCAACTTCACAATCTATTTCTAGTCTTAATTTCCCGTTTATTAGAGACTCAAATTAATTACACATTTGAATAATCCAGCTAAAAAAATAATGACATTCTCACAGTTGATGAGCTCAATGAGATTTGCTATATCTATGCTATCTATAGTAGGTATAGCTTCTATTATTGGAACTGTTCTAAAACAGAACCAGTCGTACGAATCCTATATTATTAAGTTTGGACAATTTTGGTTTGAATTTTTTGAGATATTGAATTTATACAATGTATATCAAGCATCATGGTTTCTTCTTATTCTCTTATTCTTAGTTTCCTCGACCAGCTTATGTGTTTATAGAAACTCTCCAAGAATTGTAAAGGAATTTAGACATTTCCAAGATAATGTTAAAGAAAAATCGTTGAAATCATATAAATATTCCTTTGAAATTCCATTTAGTGATTTTAAGAAAAAAGACCTAATCAAACTTTTAAATCAGCATCAATTTAAGACTAAGGAAAAATTAATAAACAATGGAGATGAATTAATAGTTGCAAAGAAAGGGGACTATCAAAAGTTAGGTTATATTTTTACCCATTTAGCGATAATAATAATAAGTGTTGGAGGTTTGATGGATGGAAATTTAATCTTCAAGTTTCAAGAATCTATTGGTTCAAAGCAAATTGAATTTCTAGATAAACCAATTTCTGAAATATCCAAAAAAAGTTGGTTGGATACGTCAAATTTCTCTTTTAGAGCAAATATGCTGTTAGTTGAAGGAGAAAGTCAGGGGGTCGGTGTTATTCCTGTAAAAGATGGCTATATGATTCAAGATCTACCTTTTACCGTTTCTTTAAAAGATTTTAATATTGAGCACTATTCGTCTGGCCAACCAAAATCCTTTGAGAGTGATTTAATGATTAAAAGTAAGAACAATGGTGAGGTTATACAAAAAAAAATAAGTGTAAATAAACCTTTGTATTACGATGGGGTAACTATATACCAGTCAGATTTTCAAGACGGTGGCTCCAAACTTAATTTAGCACTGTATGACATGTATGGAAATTCAAAACCTATACCAATGAGAGCAGAGATTTTTAAGCATAATGAATTGATTGTTGATAATCAAAAAATGAATTTTGAGTTTGAAGATTTTAGATTATTTAATATTTTAGATGTTCAATTAGATGGTGAAATGAAACCGAAAAATGTCGGACCTAATTATAGATACAAAATTAGAAACGACTCAGGACAGGCTCGTGAATATGAAACTTATCAATATCCTTTATTCCTGGATGAAAGATACTTCTTTATGAGTGGTATGCGAAACACCCCTCAAGAAGAGTTTAAGTTTTTAAGAATACCAGCTGATACTGATCGAACACTCGATGGATTTATGATTTTTAAAGATCTAATGATTAATTCTAAACAAGTCAATTTAGCTATTAAAAGCATATCAGAAGAAAATACTGCAGGGCTTAGCCAAAACAAAGATGAGGTTACAAAAAGTTTCCTGGCTATATGGCAAAGTTTTATTACTGGAGGTTATAACAGTATTGCTTCCAATATCGATCAGAATGTTCCTTTACAAAATCAAGAACAAGTAGCCAACACCTATATTAAAATAATATATTTAATCGGCGACAAAATTATTTCAAATTATAGGGAAAATAATCCAGATTTCACTATATTTAATTTTGATAATGAAGGAGTTTTTACGCAAGATGCTCTAAATGCATACAGTGATAGCTTCTTTTACGGAAGTAATTTTTGGGTTGAATTAAAAGACTTTGAACAAGTCCAAGCGAGTGGATTACAACTTACAAAATCCCCAGGTCAATTTTGGGTCTATCTTGGTTCTATTATGCTCGTTATAGGAATATTTTGTATGCTATATATTCAGGAAATCAGGCTATGGATTATGAAAAAAAGTGATTCCAAAAATTTAATTTTGGCCTTTGCAAGTAATAGGGACCAGATAGATTTTGAAAAATTTGTTTATAAAACAAAAGAGGAAATTAAAGACTTTTACTCAAAATAAGGTAATTTCATGAAAGTAAATTTTTATAATTATATATTTACAGCGCTTCTTTCGTTATTAGGTATAGTTGCGCTTACCAATTTCCACATTTATATGGATAAATATGAAGTCGGTATTTTGATTGCCGCTGTCGTGGGTTTTTCCTATTTGGGGATGAAATGGAATAGATTTAAACATTTTTTTCTAGCCTCTTTTGCTTTAGCTTTCTTAAGTATTTATTTGTATCAAGGCGATATTAGTCAAGCTAACTCAAACTTTATCTTAAAGTATTTTTTATCAAGTCAATCCTCAATTATGTGGATGAGTGCACTTTTTCCTTTGGGCCTCATAATTTATTGGTTTTATATGTTTGTTAAACAAGAATTTTACGGAAATTTTGCCTCCTTTTTGATTTGGGCTGCAGCAACGTTTGCAACTTCAGGTTTATTGGTGAGATGGTTTGAGTCATATTTAATAAGCATAGATATAGGACATATTCCAATAAGTAATCTATATGAAGTATTTGTTTTATTTTGTTTAATATCGGCTTTAATCTACTTATATTATGAAGAAAAATTAAATACTAAAAAACTTGGTGCTTTTGTGATGATTATAATCAACGTCGCTGTAGCTTTTTTATTATGGTACACATTTACTAGAGGAGCTGATGAAATCCAACCGCTTGTTCCAGCACTCCAATCTTATTGGATGAAAATTCACGTCCCTGCAAATTTTATTGGCTATGGAGCATTTGCTATAGCTGCAATGGTTTCGGTCGCATATCTTTTAGCTGATAGTAAATTTTGGCAAAAATATATTCCTGCAAAAGAAATATTAGATGATATGACTTATAAACTCATTGCTATTGGATTCATTTTCTTTACTATTGCCACTATTTTGGGAGCTGTATGGGCAGCCGAAGCTTGGGGAGGATATTGGTCATGGGACCCAAAGGAAACATGGGCATTAATTGTATGGTTAAATTATGCAGCTTGGCTTCATTTGAGATTAATCAAAGGGCTTAGGGGAAATATTCTTGCCTGGTGGTCTATTGCAGGGCTTGTAATTACAACATTTTGCTTTTTGGGAGTTAATCTATTTTTATCTGGTTTGCATTCATACGGAGAGCTTTGATAATTTAAATTATCAGTTAAAATAGTTCATATACTCAACAGTTTTAAAGAGCAAAATGGATGAATTAATAACTATAGATGATTTGAGCTTTGGTTATGGGAGCTCCTCCTTGCATAAAAATATTAATATGAAGTTTAGCCGTGGAAAAGTATCTGCGATAATGGGCGGAAGTGGATGCGGTAAAACAACCATATTAAAATTAATTGCTGGTCAATTAATTCCAAAATCTGGAAAAGTAATTGTTGATGGGCAAATTGTCCATGAGCAAGATAGAGACGGTTTATATAATGTTCGAAGAAAAATGGGGATGTTATTTCAGCATGGAGCATTGTTTACCGATCTTTCTGTATACGAAAATGTCGCATTTCCAATGAGAGAACATACCAATCTTCCAGAAAATATTATTAAGGATTTGGTACTGCTGAAATTAAATGCTGTTGGTTTGAGGGGTGCACAAAAAAAAATGCCTTCAGAACTTTCAGGTGGAATGGCTCGTAGGGTTGCTCTTGCAAGAGCTATTGCCCTCGATCCCGATATCATCATGTACGACGAACCGTTCGCTGGATTAGATCCAATCTCTATGGCAGTTATTTGTGATCTTATAAGATCCCTCAATGATGCCTTGGGAGCCACATCAATTATTGTGACGCATGATGTAGCAGAAACTTTTTCGTTTGCAGATTATATTTATTTCCTTGCTGATGGAAAAATTGCTGCAGAGGGAACTCCAAAACAATTACTTGCATCGAGACTTCCATTCGTAAGACAATTCATTCATTCTGAAAAGGATGGCCCAGTTCCATTTCATGTGGAAGCACCTTCATACAAAGTTGATCTTCAATTATGAATAAGATCTTAAATTTTTTAGAAGGTATTGGCTCAACGTTCAGAAGAAAAATGGCAAGATTGGGAGCAGGAACCCGTTTATTTTTTTTGGTGCTAATTTATTCTGGAGATAGCTTTAAAAGAATTCATCTCACAATTCGAGAAATATATTTTACGGGAGTATTATCTCTAATAATTATTGTGGTATCTGCATTTTTTGTGGGCATGGTATTGGGCTTGCAAGGATACTATACGTTAGAAAAATATGGTTCATCAGAAGCCATCGGTGTGCTTGTGGCATTAGCCTTGGTTAGAGAGTTGGGACCTGTTGTAACAGCTCTTTTATTTGCAGGACGAGCTGGAACTGCTATAACAGCTGAGATTGGTTTAATGAAGGCTACAGAACAATTATCTGCGATGGAGGTGATGGCTGTGAGCCCAGTAGCTAGGATTATTGCCCCAAGGTTTTGGGCAGGAATGATAAGTATGCCAATATTGGCAACCATTTTTTCTATGGTCGGCATATTAGGAGGATACTTCATTGCAGTTTTAGTTATTGGTGTAGATGAAGGATCTTTTTGGTCACAAATGCAGGCTAATGTTGATTTTAGTAATGACATAGTTGATGGTGCAATTAAGAGTATAGTTTTTGGATTTGCTTGTACAATAATAGCTTTATTTGAGGGCTTTGATGCACCTCCAACAGCAGAGGGAGTAAGTCGTGCTACGACACGGACAGTTGTAATTTCTTCTCTTGCTGTTCTTGGATTAGACTTTATTTTAACTTCTTTTATGTTTGTTTAATAATGATGGAAATAGGAAAGTAAATTATGGAAAGAGCTAAGTTAGATATTTGGGTAGGGATTTTTGTAATTCTGGGGATTGCCGCTATGTTTGGATTAGCAACAAAGGTTGGTAATTTAACTTCAAATTCTATTAAAGAAACCTACCAAGTTTTCGCAAACTTTGAAAATATTGGAGGCTTAAAACCTCGTGCAGCGGTAAAGGCTGCAGGAGTCGTTGTTGGTCGAGTAGATTCTATAGTCTTTGATACGGACGCCTATCATGCAGTTGTTAAAATGAAAGTGGATACAAGATATATCTTTCCTAAAGATACATTTGCCAATATTTATACAGCAGGCTTGTTGGGAGAACAATATATTGGCCTTGAGGCTGGAGGGGATTTAGAAAATCTAGAGGATGGAGATTTAATTACACAAACACAAGATGCAGTTGTTCTGGAAAAATTAATCAGTCAATTTTTATATAATAAGGCTGCAGAGGAAGATTAAATATGTATAAAAAATTACTTTATTTCATCGTAATTACTTTTTTTTCTTTAAATATCTTTGCAAATACAGGTCCAGATGAAATTGTTAGAAAAACTGCAGACGATGTCATTAAAATAATACAGCAGGATAAAGATATTCAAGCAGGTGATAGAAATAAAATATATAAACTAGCAGAAGAAAAAATCCTACCAAACTTTGATTTTGAGAGAATAGCAAGGCTTGTTCTTGGAAAGGCATGGAGAAAGGCTACCAAAGAGCAAAGAACACAATTTAAGTACGAATTTAAAAATCTACTACTTCGAACTTATGCGGTTGCCTTATCAAAATATAAAAATCAAAAGATTGAATATAAACCGATGCGTATGAAATCTTCAGATAAAATTGTAACGGTTAAAACTGAAATTGTACAAAGTGGTGCACAGCCAATTTCCGTAGATTATGCATTGGCAAAACAAGAGAAAGGTTGGTTAGTTATTGATATTATTATTGAAGGAGTTAGTTTAGTCACTAATTATCGAAGCCAATTTGCAAGTGAAATAAGAAGAAACGGTATGGATTCATTGATAAAGGCGTTGGCTAAAAAAAATGAGTCAAACGAAAAATAAATGACTTCAATTGAATTACAAGATAAAAAATGGTTGCTAAAAGGAAATATTACTTTTAAGGAAATATTACCAATCCTTGATCAAGTGAACCAATATGATTGGAAAGAATCTATAGTTCTAGATTTGTCATTTGTTAAGGAAATAGATACGACAATAATAAGTTTTATTCTTGAACAAAAACGTCAAGCTAAAAAATTCGGCAAACAATTCAGTTTAGAAAATAGCCCCGAAAGCTTAAAGTCCCTCGCAAGTCTTTATGGTATCGAGAACCTAATTTAAACTTAAACAAACTATTTAACTCTTCATTCTTACAAATATGAAAACTGCTATTTCGTACAAAAATGTTAAAAAATTCTATGGCGATCTGAAGGCTGTTAACGGAATCACGCTTAATATAAAAGAAGGGGAATTTTTTGGACTTTTAGGCCCTAATGGAGCTGGAAAATCAACTTTGATAAATATGTTAGCTGGTTTAGCAAAGCCTTCGACTGGAAAAATTTCAGTAATGGGATATGACGTTCAAAATAACTATCAGGAAGCGCGACACTCAGTTGGGATAGTCCCTCAAGAATTAGTGTTTGATCCATTCTTTAATGTCAGAGAAATGTTACGTTTCCAGGCAGGATATTTTGGAAAAGGTAAAGAAAACGATGTTTGGGTTGATGAAGTAATTGAAAGACTTGATTTGACTGACAAGGCATCAACAAATATGCGAAAGCTTTCAGGCGGAATGAAAAGAAGAGCTTTAATTGCCCAGGCACTCGTTCACAAGCCACCTGTTATTGTTTTAGATGAGCCAACTGCTGGTGTAGATGTTGAATTAAGACAAAAACTATGGGAGTTTATTAAAGATCTTAATAACGATGGGCACACTATTGTGTTAACAACTCATTACCTTGAGGAGGCACAAGAGTTGTGTAATTCGGTAGCAATGTTAAGAGCAGGAAAGGTTGTTGCTATGGATACCACCAAAAATCTATTAAGAAAATTTGCCACTAAAAATTTAAAGTTAAAACTTAATTTTAAGGGAGAGGAGAAATTACCTCAAAAAATAGATCACATACCCCATCAAATCGCAGAAGATGCTTTTATATTTCAGTTAAAAAGAATAACAGATATTACTGAAATAACGGAGGCACTAAAAGAATCAAGGGTAGAGATTGCTGATATTCAAACTGTTGATTCTGATTTGGAAGACGTTTTTTTAAAATTAACTAATTCAAATAAATAATATGATGGTAACTCCTAAAATACAACTTATTGGAACATGGACATTAATAAAAAAAGAATTAATAAGATTCTGGAGGGTAGCTTTTCAAACAGTTGCCGCCCCTGTAATAACAGGTATTTTATATCTTGTAATTTTTTCTCATGTACTTCAGGATAGATTGGAGGTATATGAAGGTGTAACATATACGTCCTTTTTGATTCCTGGCTTAATTATGATGTCTTTATTGCAAAATGCTTTTGCTAACAGTTCATCAAGCTTAATTCAGTCAAAAGTAATGGGAAATATTGTATTTATTCTTCTTTCTCCATTAAGTTATATACAATTGTTTATAGCATTTATTGTGGGAGCGATTTTTAGGGGTTTATTTGTAGGCTTGGTGATATATTTATTAGCTCTTATCTATGTTGATCTTCCGATTGAACATCCATGGATGGTTTTTTGCTTTGCAATATTTGGAGGGGGCTTGTTGGGAGCATTTGGCATCATTGCTGGAATTTGGGCAGAAAGATTTGATCAAATGGCAGCTTTTGGTAATTTTGTAATTATGCCGTTATCTTTTTTGTCGGGCGTTTTTTACTCGATTCACTCACTTCCTCTAGCATGGCAAAATGTATCACAATTAAATCCATTTTTTTATATGATTGATGGTTTTAGATTTGGTTTCTTTGGGCAATCAGATGTTTCACCTTACATAAGCCTCGCTGTTGTATTTTTATTTTTTGTTGCATTATCATTCGCCGCAATACAAATGTTAAAATCTGGATATAAGCTGAGGAATTAAATGTTAAGTCCAATTGATATAAAAAATGTAATACAAAAAAATATGCAATGTGAGGTTGTTGAGGTAAAGGGGGATGATGGTGCTCACTTTGAAGCAATTATCGTTAGTAATATTTTTGAAAATATGTCATCTGTTAAACAACATCAAGCAGTTTATAAAGCATTAGATGGCATGATGAAGGAAGAAATACATGCATTATCAATTAAAACATTTACAACCTTACAGTGGGAAGAATTTAAAAATGGAGAGAAATAATGACTACAGAAGATAAAATTAGCAATCTAATTGAAGAAAATAAAATTTTATTATTTATGAAAGGAAATCCTAAGTTTCCTCAATGCGGTTTTTCTAGTCTTGCTTGTCAAATTTTGGATGCATCTGGAGCAAATTACGAAACAGTAGATGTTTTACAAGATCAAGATGTTAGAGAGGGAATTAAAACTTATTCTAACTGGCCAACAATTCCACAACTTTATATCAATAAAGAGTTTATTGGTGGTGCAGATATTATGAGAGAAATGTATGAATCTGGAGAGCTCACTAAAGTAATTTCTGGTAGCTGAATTGGATAAACTCCTCATAAATGGTCAAAGAAAGTTAAGGGGCCATGTAAGAATTTCAGGAGCTAAAAATGCGGCTTTGCCAATTTTTATGGCTTCCTTACTATCATCAGATAAGTTGGAATTAATTAATGCTCCTGAACTTCAAGATATTAAAACAACTATAAAACTCCTAAAGGTTTTAGGTGTTGTTGTTTCAAAAAAAGAAACATCAATTAATTTTAATGCATCCAAAGTAAATAATTTTGATGCTCCATATGAGTTGGTTAAAACAATGAGAGCTTCAATTCTAGTGCTAGGACCATTACTTGCTCGATTTGGAAAGGCTCGGGTATCAATGCCAGGGGGATGTGCAATTGGGTCGAGACCTGTAGATATTCATATTAAAGGTTTAGAGGCTATGGGAGCAAAAATAGCTATAAACCACGGGTATATTGAAGCCTCTTCCTCACATTTACCTAATGGACGTCTTCAAGGAGCAAAAATTTTTATGGATCAAGTAACTGTTACTGGTACTGAAAATCTTCTTATGGCGGCAGTTTTGGCGGATGGCGTTACTACATTAGATAATGCCGCAAGAGAACCCGAGGTGGTGGATTTAGGCGAGTGCCTCCAAAAAATGGGAGCTAATATTCAAGGCTTAGGATCAGACAAGATCACTATTAAGGGTGTGCCAAATCTTAAGGGTGCAAGTCACAAGATTATGTTTGATAGAATCGAGGCAGGAACTTATATGGTGGCTGCAGCAATGACAGGCGGAGAAATTACCTGTCAAAATGTTGACCCTTCAAAAATGGAATCGATCCTACAAAAATTATTAGAATCAGGTGCAGAAATTACAACGAAAAAAAATTCAATAACAGTTCGATCAAATAAAAAATTAAATGCTGTAAATATAAACACTGCGCCATACCCTGGTTTCCCAACAGATATGCAAGCTCAATTTATGGCTCTTAATACATTTTCAAATGGTGTTGGAGAAATCACTGAGACTATTTTTGAAAATAGATTTATGCATGTACAAGAATTAAGAAGAATGGGGGCACTTATTGATATAAAACATAATACCGCTATCATTAGGGGTGGAGACTTACTTGAAGGCGCTAAAGTTATGGCCACTGACCTTAGAGCTTCTGCTGGCTTGGTTTTGGCTGCATTAGTTGCTAAAGGAGATACCCAAATAGATAGGATTTATCATCTTGACCGTGGATATGAGAAGTTGGAAGAAAAATTTAATCAGCTTGGTGCAAATATAAAAAGGATATATGAATGATCACAATAGCCCTATCAAAGGGAAGAATATTTACAGAGACTATGCCAATATTAAGTGCGGCTGGGATAGAATGCTCTGAAAATCCAGAATCTTCCAGAAAACTGCTATTTAATACAAATAAAGAAAATATTCAGATAATTATTGTGAGGGCATCTGATGTTCCAACTTACGTTGAATGTGGTGGTGCAGATATTGGTATTGCTGGAAAAGACGTACTGGATGAATATATGGGAGTTGGTATTTATTACCCATTAGATTTAAATATAGGTAAATGCAAAATGATGGTTGCCTGCAAAAAAGATTTTAATTACATAGATGCAATGAAGAATAAAAAAAGACTTAAAGTTGCTACAAAGTATACAAATGCTGCCAGTGAATTTTTTGCAAAAAAAGGCATTCACATCGATTTGATAAAATTATATGGATCTATGGAACTCGCACCAATTGTTGGTCTTGCAGATATCATAGTTGATTTGGTAAGCTCTGGAAAAACATTAGCAGCTAATAATTTAATTCCAGTTGAGGAAGTTTCTAGTATCACATCGCGATTAATAGTAAATAAAGCATCGCTAAAATTAAATAACAAATTATTGAAACCAATGATTAATAAGTTCTCCCAATCAGTGAGTTAAATTAAATGCAAATTAAACTACTAAGATTTTCTGATAAAGATTTTGAGGGGAATTTAAAAGACTGCCTTGAATTTGACTCATCAAATAATGAGCAAATTATGGATGTGGCCAAAAATATTTTGTCAGAAATAAAAGAAAAAGGTGACAAAGCACTTATTGGTTTTACGAAGCAATTTGATTCATTGAATATTGAAAATGCTTTGAGCTTAGAAATTACCCCAAAGGACATTAATACTGCATTTAATAATATTAGCCAAGATCAAAAAAAAGCACTTGAGGAAGCAGCATCAAGAATTTTTGAGTATCATAAAAAACAAAAAAATGAATCATGGTCTTATGAAGATGCTGAGGGTTCATTGTTTGGACAAAAGGTAACTCCATTGGATAAGGTGGGACTTTATGTTCCAGGTGGAAAAGCAGCCTACCCTTCATCTGTTCTTATGAATGCTATTCCAGCAAAGGTTGCGGGAGTCCAAGAGCTTATCATGGTAGTTCCTACACCTAATGGCGAGAGAAATGATTTGGTTTTAGCTGCAGCAAAAGTTGCACAAGTTGACCGAATTTTTTCAATTGGTGGCGCACAAGCAATAGGAGCTTTAGCGTATGGCACAGAAACTATTCCGAAGGTAGATAAAATAGTAGGTCCTGGAAATGCATATGTAGCAGAAGCAAAAAGAAGAGTATTTGGAACTGTTGGAATTGATATGATAGCTGGACCATCAGAAATTTTAATCATATCTGATAAAAATTCTAATCCTGATTGGATTGCGATGGATTTATTTTCGCAAGCTGAACATGATGAGTTGGCACAATCTATTTTAATAAGTGATGATCAAGAATTTTTAAATAAAGTTAATTTAAGTATAGACACCTTAATTCAAGATATGCCAAGGAAAGAAATTATTGAAAAATCACTAAAAAATAGAGGAATTTTTATTTTAGTAAAGAATCTTTCAGATGCAGCAAAAGTATCAAATTTTATTGCCCCAGAACATTTAGAGCTTGCTGTGGACAAACCTAAAAAACTTCTTAAGGACATAAAACATGCAGGGGCTATCTTCATTGGTAGAGAGACATGTGAGGCTGTTGGTGACTATTGTGCTGGGCCCAATCATGTTCTTCCTACTTCGGGAACAGCAAGATTTTCCTCACCACTTGGGGTCTATGATTTCCAAAAAAAATCTAGCCTAATTGCTTTATCAGAAACTTCCGCATCACGCTTGGGAAAAATTGCATCTACCCTGGCAAAGGGAGAAGGATTATATGCGCATGGACTATCTGCGGAGTACAGAATCAAAAAATGAGTAAATTTTGGAGTAAGCTGATTAAGGAACTCAGTCCATACATACCAGGAGAGCAGCCAAAAAATCAAGCATTAATTAAATTGAATACTAATGAGAATCCCTATGGACCAAGTCCAAAAGTATTGGCTGCAATTAAATCAGCAATTTCTGATGAACTAAAGCTATATCCTGACCCTGAAAGTATTCAGTTAAGAGAGGCAGTTGCTAAATTTTATAATATTAGTTCATCCAATATTTTTGTTGGGAATGGTTCCGACGAGATTTTGGCATTTATATTTCAAGGGTATTTAAAAAAAAGTAAGCCTCTTCTTTTTCCAAATATTACATATAGTTTTTATCCTGTGTATTGCAAGCTTTATGATATTGCATTTCAAAAGATGCCACTTGATAAAAATTTTGAGATTAATTTGGAGGATTATTTAATTCCAAATGGTGGCATTATCTTTCCTAACCCCAACGCCCCAACTGGCATACCAAAGAAAGTGAATGATATTGAAAATCTTCTCAAAAATAATAATGATAGTGTAGTGGTGATTGATGAAGCCTATGTTGATTTTGGTACCGAGTCATCAGTTTATTTAATAAATAAATATGATAATTTAATTGTCACACAATCTCTTTCTAAATCTAGATCCTTGGCGGGTATGCGGATTGGATGTGCTTTTGCAAGCAAAAGTATTGTTGAAGGATTAAATAGAATAAAAAATAGTTTTAATTCCTATCCAGTAGATAGGCTTGCCCAAATTGCCGGTGCTGAGGCATTTAGTGATAAAGATTATTTTAGACAAACCACGAACAAAGTGATCGAAGCAAGGCAATTTTTAGTTAAAGAGATGAGTAATCTTGGTTTTCAAATTTTGCCATCAGGTGCAAATTTTATTTTTACAAAACACAATAACAAAAGAGCAGAGTTCATATTTAAAGAATTAAGGAATAATGATATTTTAATTCGATTCTTTGAATCACCAGAGGAAATAAATAATTATTTAAGAATTACGGTTGGTTCTATGGAACAAATGAAGCAATTAGTGCATGTCATAAAAAAAATTATATAAAGTTTTACTCTAAATTCTTTCAATACGTCAATTGAAACTCATGCTAAAATCTCACCTATGAAAAGGTCAGCAAAAGTCTCTAGAAAAACAAAAGAAACTGATATTACAGTTGAAATTAATATTGATGGAGTAGGTACTTCGTCCTTAGATTCTGGCATTGGTTTTTTAGATCATATGCTTGAGCAAATTTCTAGGCATGGCCTATTTGATCTTTCAATAAAAGCCCAAGGTGACTTACATATAGATGCTCATCACACCGTTGAAGATATCGGAATAACTTTAGGCCAGGCTTTTGAAAAGGCTATTGGGGACAAATTGGGTATTAGAAGATATGGACATGCTTACGTTCCTCTTGATGAAGCTTTATCCAGGGTTGTGCTTGATATATCTGGTAGACCAGGACTTGATTTAAATGTTGATTTTACTAGAGCAAGAATTGGCGAATTTGATGTAGATCTTATTCATGAATTCTTCCAAGGATTTATTAATCATGCAAATATTACACTGCATATTGATAACCTAAAGGGAGAAAATGCTCATCATCAAGCTGAAACTATTTTTAAAGCTTTTGGCAGAGCCTTAAGAAATGCAGTTGAAATAGACGAAAAAATTAAGGGTGTCATGCCCTCCACTAAAGGCACACTGTAGCCAAAATTTAAATAAATTTATGATAGCAATTATTGATTACGGGGTTGGTAACTTAAGGTCAGTCCATAATGCTGTTAGTTTTATTTCTCCCCAAAAAAAATCCTTTGTAACTAATGATCCCGATAAGGTTTTGAAGGCT
Organism: uncultured Methylophilaceae bacterium; assembly: GCA_938084195.1. The sequence goes on along the minus strand of CALKDJ010000091.1, from coordinate 4,541 downwards.
GATAAAATCATTTTTCCTGGACAAGGTGCAATGCCGGGATGCGTGGAAGAATTAGATAAAAGAGGGTTAAAAGAGATTTTAATTGAATCTGCAAAACAAAAACCTTTTCTTGGAATTTGTTTGGGCTTACAAATGCTCTTTGAAATAAGTGATGAAGGTAATCAAAAAGGTTTTGGTTTGTTGCCAGGAAAAGTAATAAAGTTTAAAAGTGATTATAAGGAAAGAATAAAAATTCCTCACATGGGATGGAATAGTGTAATGCAATCAAATGCACACCCAATGTGGCGAAATATTAGAAGTGGTAGTAAATTTTATTTTGTACATAGTTATTTTGCGCAAGCAAGTGATAAAAAGCTGGTAGTAGGTCAAACAGAACATGGTGAAAATTTCGCAAGTGCAGTAGCTAGAGATAATATCTTTGCTTGCCAATTTCATCCTGAAAAAAGTGCAGCGATTGGCTTACAATTATTAGAAAATTTTATTTCATGGGAAATGTAGTGAGATTATGTTAATCATTCCAGCAATAGATTTAAAGGACGGAAAATGTGTACGTCTAAAGCAAGGCCAAATGGAGAAATCTACTATTTTTTCAGAAAATCCAGTAGAAATGGCGAGGAAATGGGTGAACCTTGGAGCCCAAAGACTTCATTTAGTTGATTTAGACGGAGCTTTTGCAGGAAAGCCTGTAAATGAATCAGCAATAAAATCAATTGTAAGGGAAGTTGGTGCAGATATTCCAATTCAATTAGGAGGGGGAATAAGAAACTTAGATACAGTAGAAAAATTTATTAATAGTGGAGTAGATTCAGTAATTATTGGGACTGCAGCTGTTACACATCCTGGATTTCTTCACGAGGCATGCTTTGCATTTCCTGGCCAAATAGTGGTTGGTTTAGATGCCAAGGATGGGGATGTCGCGATTAATGGTTGGGCAAAATTAACAGGCCATAATGTCATTGAGCTTGCACAAAAATTTGAAGAATATGGAGTTGAGTCAATTATTTATACTGATATTGGAAGGGATGGCATGTTGTCTGGTGTCAATATTGAAGCAACTGTAAAATTATCAGAATCGCTTAAAATACCTGTTATCGCCAGCGGTGGAGTTTCAAACATTTCTGATATTAAGGCATTATGTAATGTTGCAAATATTGGTATACGAGGGGTTATTACTGGCACTGCAATCTATGAGGGTACATTAGATTTTAAAGCTGCACAGCAACTAGCAAAAGAGCTTACAGGTTAATATGAGTTTAGCTAAAAGAATAATACCATGCCTTGATGTTACTAATGGACGAGTTGTAAAAGGTATTAATTTTGTAGAATTGCAAGATGCTGGTGATCCAATAGAGGTTGCAAAAAAATATAATGAGCAAGGAGCTGATGAATTAACATTTCTTGATATCACCGCTAGCTCAGATAATAGAGGATTAATTTTTGATATCATTGAAAATGTAGCTAAACAAATATTTATTCCGATGACGGTAGGGGGTGGTGTTAGGACATGTGAGGATGTTCGAAATCTTTTAAATGCTGGAGCAGATAAAGTTGGTATAAATACTGCTGCTATAAAAAATCCAGATTTGGTTGCCGAAGCAGCTAGTCGATTTGGTTCGCAAGCAATTGTAGTTGCCATTGACGCAAAAAAGGTTGATGATCATTGGGAGGTATTTACTCATGGAGGAAGAAATCCGACTGGTATAAATGCATTGGATTGGGCAAAAAAAATGGTTAAATTTGGTGCTGGAGAACTTCTTATTACAAGTATGGATAAAGATGGTACAAAAACTGGATTTGATAATATATTAAATAAGTTGATATCGGAGAGTGTTCAAGTTCCACTTATAGCCTCTGGGGGAGTAGGTAATTTGCAACATCTTGTTGATGGAGTAAAAGTGGGAGGCGCCGATGCTGTTTTGGCTGCAAGCATATTCCATTATGGTGAATATTCAATTCAAGAAGCTAAGGCATATATGTCTAAAAATGATATACAAGTACGCTAAGATTGAATAGAAAAATAAAATGTAAGGAATAAGAGGAATTAACGATGAGTGATATTAAATTTGAACAGAGAAAAACAATTGAACAAGTTGAAGAGTCTGCAGAGCTAGCTCCAAAATTTGATCAAGATGGCTTAATACCTGTAGTAACAACTGACTTTAGCTCAGGAGAAGTCTTGATGCAAGGCTATATGAATGAGGAGGCATTTAAAGAAACAATTTTATTGGGTGAGGCGGTTTATTATTCTCGCAGCAGAAAAACACTTTGGCATAAAGGTGCGACGAGCGGACTTGTGCAAACAATTAAAGAAATAAGAATTGACGATGATCAAGATTGTGTATGGTTACGTGTGGATGTTCAAGGTGGGGCAAGCTGTCATGTGGGATATCGGTCTTGTTTCTATAGAAGTATCCCATTTGGAAAAAAAAGTGATTCAACAATCTTGAATTTTGAAGAGAAAGAGAAAGTGTTTGATCCCAAAGAAGTATATGGCGATGCTCCTAATCCCACAAAATTATAATATCATTGAAGAGTAAATGAATCCTAATTCATTATCGATTGATAAAAAAGTATTCAAAGATTCAAAGGAAATTTATAAAAAATGAAAGATGACTTTCTAGAGAGCTTGCTTCAGATAATCAAATCAAAAAAGGAAGAAGATCCAAATCTGTCTTACACGGCATCACTTCATCAAAAAGGATTAAATGAAATCCTAAAGAAGATTGGGGAAGAAGCTTCCGAAACTATAATTGCTGCAAAATCTGATAACAAAGACGAGCTAATTCATGAAATAGCTGACCTTTGGTTTCATTGTTTAGTACTCTTATCGAAAAAAGACTTAACAGTCGATGATGTAACAAATGAATTAAAAAAAAGATCAGGAACATCTGGAATAGAAGAGAAAAAAAATAGAAAGTAAAATTTAGAAATTTTTGGTGTAAATAAAATGGATGATTGTATCTTTTGTAAAATTGTAAAGAAAGAAATTCCTGCTTCCATCGTTTATGAGGACGATGAATTAATGGCCTTTAAGGATATTAATCCAATCGATAAAGTACATCTTTTAATTATTCCAAAACAGCACATTGAAAGCCTTTTAACTTGTGATCCTATACACAAAGATATTTTATCAAAAATGTTATTATTGGCGCCAAAACTTGCCTTAGATTTTGGTCTTAAAGGATTTAGAACTATGATAAATTCAGGAAAGGAAGGCGGACAAGAAGTATTCCATATTCATTTTCACGTTTATGGTGGAAGCGAAAGATTAGCAAAAATTTAACAGGGAGAAAATTATGCCGGGTATATGGGAGTTATTAATTGTTTTAGCTATTGTGCTGATATTTTTTGGAGCAGGAAAATTAAAAAATATCGGTAGTGACTTAGGGATTGCTTTGAAGAATTTCAAAGAAGGTGCTAAGGATGAACCTAAAAAATCCACAAAACCTAAAACTAATAAAAAGAAAAAATAATTTTTTATGCTTGATATCTCTTTAGCCGAGTTGTTAGTAGTTATATGTGTAATTATCATTTTTGTTGCACCAAAAAATTTACCTACTTTAGGGCGAAGTGTTGGAAGAGTGTTTAAAAAAGTTAGAAACTTTATTGATGAAATAAAAAATGAAATTGATACGGAAGAAAGGTTTGAAGAACTAAAAAAGATAGAAAAAGAAATTAGTAAAAGAACCAAAAAGCTGTGAACTTAAAAAAAAATTTTTTTGAGCAATTATTTACACTAAGAATCTCGTTAGTAAAATCCCTTCTTATTTATTTAGCAGTATTTGCTGCATTAATTCCATTTTCAGCTAGTATTTATGATTTTTTTTCTGAGCCATTACTGCAGGAATTATTAAATTTTAATGGTTCCATGATTAGCACAAAGCTATCTGCAACTTTTATGATCCCATTAAAAATCACTGCTTTTACAGCTTTTATAATCGCTTACCCATTGATTTTTTATAATATTTGGACATTTGTTGCCCCAGGATTGTATAAACAAGAAAAAATATTTGCTTTGGTAGTATTTTTATTATCTTTTGTACTATTCATTTTAGCGGCAAATTTTGTATATTTTCTAGTGTTTCCCGTAATCTTTAAATTCTTTATCGCTATGACACCAGAAAGTATTGGATTGATGATCGATATGACAAGTTATTTAGAGATGATCATAGGATTATTTATAGCTTTTGGAATTGCCTTTCAAATACCATTATTATTAATTGTATCTGTAAAATTTGGGTTGATAAACCGTGATGCATTTAAAAGAAATCGGTCTTATTTCTTTGTTTTTGCTTTTATCTTTGGAGCTATTTTTACCCCTCCTGACATACTATCGCAACTTCTTTTAGCTCTGCCTGTCTATTTTTTGTATGAACTTGGTATTTTAATATCAAAAAGGTGGGCTACTAACTGATTTAGCACTATAAGTTTCGGTACGTTTTTTGTATAATGTGCAGCTAATATAAGTAAGTTTTTGATTTATCAATCACGTTTTTTTTATAGGATTTTTCATGGCAAAAAGCAGTAAAAAAATTGATCTT
>CALKDJ010000090.1 GCA_938084195.1 uncultured Methylophilaceae bacterium | reverse complement strand
GTTTCTTTTTATGAACAAAGACTTGTGTTCGCTGGTACAACATCTCAACCTCAAACATTATTTTTTAGCCAATCAGGTGACTTTGAAAACTTTGAAATAGGCATAGAGGCTGATGATGGGATGCAATACACAATTGGATCTAATGAAGTCAATGTTATAAGATACTTAGTCAGTGGTTCACAACTTGTCGTTGGCACAAGTGGTGGAGAGTTTATTGTAAAAGCTTCAAGCTTTGACACTCCTTTAACGCCTATTAACACCCAAATTAAACAGCAGACAACATTTGGTTCAGCAAATATTCAACCATTATTAGTTGGGAACTCAACGCTGTTTGTTCAGCGAGCCAAAAGAAAATTAAGAGAATTAGCGTTCTCAGCTGAATCTGACAGTTATGTAGCACCAGATATGACAATTTTGGCAGAGCATATCACTGAAGGTGGCATAGAAGATATGGCATATCAGCAAGAGCCAGATAGTGTTGCCTGGTTAGTTAGAGCTGATGGCGTTTTAGCTTGCATGACATTTAGAAGAGAAGAACAAGTGGTTGCCTGGCATAGACATATTGTTGGTGGTAGGTTTGGTGATTGTACTGTTACAGTTAGTGATTATGCAGATATAGCGGTTGGCACAACTTTAATCTTTACTAAAAGCAATGGTGAAAAAGTTACATTTACAAGTGAAGCAGCAGGAAGTTCTAGTCCTGCAAGTGCAACTGGTTTTCGTCCAAACACAAACAATGACACTACCGCTGATAATATATTTACAGCAATCAACGCTCATGCCGATTTTACTGTAGCTAATCCAAGTGCAGCTATTGTAACAATAACAGAAACCGTTCATGGAAGTTCTGGATTTTTAAGTTGTGTTTCTTCAGATACGACTAGGCTAACAACGGCTGATGAAGGAATTGCAGTTGTTGAATCAGTGGCTACTATTCCAGGTGATTTAGATGAAGATCAAGTTTGGTTTATTATTAAACGAACTATAAATGGATCAACTGCAAGATATATTGAATATATGTCAGGGTTTGATTTTGGCACAAGTGCGAATGATGCTTTTTTTGTGGATAGTGGATTGTCTTATAGTGGATCATCAGCCACAAGCATTTCTGGGTTAGGTCATTTAGAAGGGCAAACGGTATCTATCTTAGCCAATGGCGCTGCTCACGCTGATAAAACAGTTAGTTCTGGAGCAATAACTTTAGACCGTGCCGTAACAAACGCTCATATAGGGCTGGCGTTTTCAAGTAAATTAGAGACATTAAGAATAGACGCTGGTTCAGCTATGGGAACATCCCAAGCTAAAAACAAAAGAATTGGTGAAGTTACGGTTCGATTATTTAGAACTGTTGGAATGAAAATAGGAACAAGTTCAACCCAATTAGATACTGTTCCATTTAGATCAACGGCTAGTACGATGGATAATCCTTTAGCGTTGTTTACTGGTGACAAAACTATTGAATTTAATGGTGGTTATGATGATGATGCAACAATAACTATTATACAAGATTTGCCGTTGCCCATGTCTATATTAGCTATATTTCCAACGCTTACGGTCTTTGATAAATGATTATAAGAGATTTCAAAATATCTGATGCTCATGCTATTTTAGCTAGTGATTTAAATGACAACGATTTTAGACCTACTATAGAAATAAGCCAGTTTGTTGAAGGGATGGTCGTTCCTGAGATGAGTTTCACTGGTGTTACAGAAAATTTGGTGGTTGCAGCTGGTGGCATATATCCAATATGGGATGGAGTGGGAGAAGCCTGGTTTATTGGCTCACATTATCTCAAAGATAATCCATTAGGTGCAGTACGAGCGTTAAAAAGACATTTACATAGAATAATGATTGACCACAAATTCCATCGCATTCAAGCCGTTACTTTAAAAAGCTTCCAAAATGCAAATAGATGGATGCAGTTTCTTGAAATGAAAGAAGAGGGAATGATGGAAAAGTTTTGTCCTGCTGGGCGTGATTTTATTAGATGGGCAAGAGTTGTTTAATGGATAACACAATAGAATTAAATCATCCTAGATTATTAAAAGCTTCAGTTTCGTCTTACCAGGAAAAACTAGTGAATGCGATTGCTGATGGTGAAATAACAGACGCCATAGATCAATGCACATTGAAACATCATTTTGCTGAATACTTAGAAGAATATGGATCTGGAGTTTACGCTAGAGAATTATTTATACCCAAAGGTGTGACCGTTGTAGGAAAGATTCATAGATATTCTCATTTGTCTTTTTTATTAAAAGGTAAAATAATAGTTATTTCTGAGTTTACTGACAAAATTACAATTGAAGCCCCACATACTTTTGCTTCTCCTAAAGGATCTAAAAGAGCCTTTTTCGCTTTAGAAGATTCCTTATTAACTAATGTACATATTACAAGGACACCATCTGAAGAACATCTTCCTGAGATTGAAAAGGAAGTTATTGCTGAAAGTTATACAGAGCTTGGAATGGATGAACCTAACATAGAGCTGTTTAACAATAACTTTTTAAGAAAGGAATAAGACCATGTCGTGGGTTATAGTGGCAGGAGTTGGCGCTTCAATATCACTACTAGGTTCATTTAGTGGAGCTGGTGGAGTAAGCGCAGCTGGAAGATACAAACAACAATTAGCAAACAGAAACGCTAGTGTAGCGGATCAAAAAGCTGATCTTGCGATATTTAGGTCAGAACAAGATATTGTAAAATTTAGAAGTCAATATAGCAGCATTTTAGGTGAGCAAACAGTTCAGTTTAATAAAGCAAATATTATGACTGGTACTGGAACAGCCCTAGAATTGGCTATGGCTAGTGCAGAAGAAATGGACGCTGACATTGCTAATATGGAATACAATGCAAAAGCCCAGGCTAGTGATTTAAAAGACCAGGCAACTGGATTGAGGTTAGGCGGCACATTAGCTAGATATGAAGCAAAATCTAGAGCAAAAGCAATGCGAGTTGCAGCCGTTGGTAATGCAATGGGCAGCGCTTATAAAATTTATGGTTAGAGGCTAAAAATGAAAATTCCAGTATACGAAGAAAAATTAGCCAGAACCAAAACGTCTGGTGGTGGTGCATTTCTGCAAGCTCAAGTAAACCCTAATGCCTGGGGAGCAATGGGAACGGCTTTGTCTGGTGTAGGCGATATGGTAACCAAGATTGGAATGGAAAAATATAAAATCCAGGCTACTTCAGACGTTAATGAAACAATCCCTTTATTTGTAGCGGCTATAAAAACAATAGAAGATAATCATGCAAATCAAACAAATCCAGTTGAAGCTGAAAAAAAAGTAAAAGCAAAAATGATGGCAGTTTGGAAAAAGTTTAGTAATGGAAATATGAAAAAAACTGGAGAAAATACTCCTTATTTAAGTAGTAATCTATCCAAACGATTATTTAGTACAAAAGCATCGGAACTAGTTACAAAGGGAATACTTGCCTGGAAGAAGGCAAATAACGCTCATATTGTTGAGTTAAATAAACTTAATGAAACAAATGCAATACGTTTAAACGATAAAGATGCTAGTAACATTTTACTACCTATAGAAGAAAGGGATAGGGCTTATAAGGCTAATTTCGCAATAGGTATTCCCTCTGCAACAAATAGTCTTCTAAAATCAATTGATGGTAATTTTAAAGGAATGTCACCTGGCAGATATCCTGAAAATGCAAGAAAAGGAACTTTTTCAAGCAAAGAGTTTCTGACAATGCAAAATAAATCATTAGAGAATATTGTACTTAACGTTGCAACAAGTCTTGTTGGTTCTAATAGATATAGACCAAAGATGGTTACTGAAGCTATTAGACAATCAATAAACAACCCAGAAATTTTAAAAAAAGTTGATCCTATATTAGCTAAAGTATGGAAGAGTTTAGATGGTAAGCAAAGGGATAGCTTACTAGATAAAATCAGAGATATGGAAAACGATTATAAGAAAGATCTAAAAGATAAAAAATCAGAAGCTGTGGAAGCTTCAACCGCTGCCAATGATAAGATAAATATTGCTATAAAAAATGTAGATTTAAACAGCCCTTCATTAGTAGGTAAAGCAAAAGCAGATTTTCAAAAATTAAAGAAAAATAAGTATTATACAAAACTAGCAGAGATAAACGGTATACAAAGATTATTATATCCTACAGAAGAATCTAAAAGTATTAAAAGCACTAGAGAAGCGACTAGAACATTAACTTTATTAGCTCAAAATAATCAATTAACTTTAAAAGCAATTGATGATTTAGGTTCAAGTTTAAATGATACTGATTATAGATATTGGACAAAGGAATTAGAATCAGAGAGTGATGATGCTGCTAAGTTTGTTATTGATAATTCAATTAACTTATCTTTTAATATGGACAAATATACAGCTGAAAATAAAAATTCTATAGACGAACTCAATAACTTGAGAACAAGAGCTATTTCAGACTTGAACATTTGGAGAAAAACGAAAGATGGATTGAAAGCAACCTTTCAAGAAGTTGTTGACAGAGGTGAATTAATAATGACCCCAATTAAATTAAAAATTTCAGCTGTTCATAAAAAAACTTTTGATACTAAAATTAATGGTTTTAAATCAGCTTACAATGATCCATTCAAATTAGAAAAACCATACACTAGAGATAATGTTTTAACATACTTAGCAGATTTGCAAGCAAAGTGGATGCTTACTCGTGATCAACCTGAAGGTCAAATTTTAAGTTGGCAAAAGAAATTTCAAATATATGAAGGTATAATAGGGGCTGAATCATGGAACCAGTAAGCAAAGGGGATGGTCGTGGACTTTATGTGTTGCCTAATCGTGACATAGTTAATGAGAATGGTGACTTTATTAAAAAAGATGGGGTTTATTTAGATAGTCCTGAATTTAATAATGAGATTATACCATTTGAAAACGGCAATATTGTTGGTGAAGATGAGGCTTATGATCAATATTTTATAAGCTCTATGAATAGCAAATACAAAAGCCCAGAAGTGGATAACTTTGACGTTGCTGGCAATAAAGAACCAACTTTAGGTGAAACGATTGCTGAAGGTGTAAAAACTGTTGGTACAGCTATAAATGATCAGGATACAACATTAGGCAAAATTGGTGAAGACACTATAAAAGGGATGCTAAAAGGTAGCGATAAAGGTGGCTTCAATGCTTTGACTGGTGTAGCTCAAACTGTTGGTGCAGTGGTAGATGGAGTAAATGATTATGTTGTAAAGCCAGTTTTAAATAAATTGGGCATTGAAGGTTCTGAAAAACCATTCGGCGGCACTGAAATGAATGTTGAAGCCGTGAATAAGATTACTGGTGTTCTCAACGATTTAATTCCTAGTTTTTTAAAAGAGCCAATAAATGAATTTGCTAATGAACCTTTTAATTATGAGACATACGGCACTATAGTAGAGGAAGTATCAAAGTTTGGTATTACAGCTGTTCCAGCAGCTAAGATTGTTGGAATGATGAGTTCGGCTAATGCAATTGTAAGAGGTTTTGCATGGGGCGGCATTGCAGATTATATGTCTATGAATCCTGAAGATCCTGCTATTGCAACATTTCTAGTTGATTACTTTGAGACAGACAGAGAAAAGCTAGAGCCTTGGGCAAGAAACGCTATTAGTGTTCTTGAAAAACATGACAATGATGGAGTAATAACTAAACGATTAAAAAATATGATGGAAGGCACTATAGCTGGTGGAATAGCTGAAGGAATACTTCCTTTAGTCAAAGGCATTATTAGTGCAACATCTATTGTTCCTTGGGCAAAAACTGTGACTCCCTTAGTTGGAGGAGCTGGTGTAACATATTCTGATGATGCTGAAGGATCTGTGTTTACTCCACTCGTAAAAGCGGCTACAAAAGAAAGCCCTTCAATAGTAAAAAAAAAATCTTTAAATAATCTTTCAAATTTGACTAGAGCA
>CALKDJ010000089.1 GCA_938084195.1 uncultured Methylophilaceae bacterium | reverse complement strand
TTTAATTTTAAAGCTCCTTCTAAAGCGATAGGGTAATGAATACCTCTTCCTAGAAATAATGCGTTATCTTTTAATGCAAATTGCTTTGCCCATTCTTTTATTTGTGGTTCAAGGTCAATTGCAAATTGTACGTTTCCAGATAATAACCGAAGCTCCTCTAAATATATTTTTTCATCTTTATTTGTAATACTTTTATTAATCTTCGCTAAAATAATAGTCAAAATAAATAAAGATGCCAACTGAGTAGTAAATGCTTTAGTGGAAGCCACACCAATTTCAATTCCTGCTCGTGTGTATAAAACTAATTTTGATTCTCTAACAATGGCACTATCTTGAACATTACAAATAGACAAGGTTTTTTCATGCCCAATATTTTTTGCATGCTTTAATGACTCAATCGTATCTAAAGTTTCACCTGATTGAGAAATAGTGACAATCAACTGATTTTTATTTGGTACCGATGTACGATATCTATATTCACTTGCAATTTCTACATTAACAGGAATCTTTGCGATACTTTCCATCCAATATTTTGCCGTCAATCCTGCATAGTAACTTGTACCAGCAGCTAAAATTAAAACGCTATCAACACCTAAAAGAATTTTTTCTGCTTTTTTTCCTAAAAGTTCTACATCAAAAGCATTATTATCAATTACTGCTTCAATGGTATCTGAGAGAGCTCGTGGCTGTTCATAGATTTCCTTTTGCATAAAATGATCATAAGGACCGAGTTCCATGCTTTCAAGATCAAGCTTACTCTCATGAACCGATCTTTTTGCTTGCTGAAAAGATTTATCATAAATCTCAAATCTATCTACATTCAGATTTGCTATATCTCCATCTTCTAGATAAATAATATTTTTAGTTGATGGAATTATTGCAGATGCATCCGATGCAATTAAATATTCACCTTCAGCAACTCCAATCAAAAGTGGACATCCTTTTCTAGCACAAACTAATTGATCTTTTTTATTAATCGCTATGACAGCAATTGCAAATGCACCTTCAAGCTCATTAATAGCTGAGTAAGTAGCTTTGAGTAAATCATTTTGTTTTTGATAAAAATAATGAATGAGATGGGCAATAACTTCTGTATCAGTTTCTGACTCAAAAATATAACCAATCTTTTTAAGTCTCTCGCATTGTATTTCGTGATTTTCAATAATGCCATTATGTACGATGGCAATTTGATCATTAGAAATATGTGGGTGTGCATTACCTTCGGTTACACCGCCATGGGTTGCCCATCGGGTATGCCCAATACCTAAAAAGCCTTCCATCTTTTTAGCTGTAACTTTTTCCTTAATACTAGCTACCCGGCCTATTGATCGCACCCTTTCAATTTTGCCATTTAATATAGCAATACCTGCAGAGTCATAGCCCCGATATTCTAATCGTTCTAACCCTGCAACGAGATTATGTACAATATTTTTATTTGAAATAGCTCCGACGATTCCACACATTTTATTTTTTCACAGGCTTTGCCCACCCAGAAATTGTTTTCTGTTGAGCGCGTGATAAAGTCAAATCATTTTTTGGGACATCTTTTGTGATCGTAGAACCAGCTCCAATTGTAGCTCCTTTTCCAACTTTTAAAGGGGCAACAATTTGAGTATTTGATCCAACAAATACATCATCTTCAATGATTGTTTTATGTTTATCTACTCCATCATAGTTACAAGTTATAGTGCCAGCACCAATATTTACATTTTTTCCTATTTCACTGTCCCCAATATAACTTAGATGATTAATTTTCGTGCCTTGATCGACCAATGAGTTTTTAATTTCCACATAATTACCGATATGTACTTCACTCTCTAAAACGGTCCCTGGCCTCAAACGAGCATAGGGTCCAACACGACAAAAAGATCCAACCTTACTTGAATCTATATGCGAAAATGCTTCAATAGTGGAGTTTTCATCTATATCAGAATTTTTTATAAATGAATAAGGTTTAATGTGAACATTATTTCCTAAATTAACGTTACCTTCAAAAATACAACCAACATCTATAGTGACATCCTGGCCACATGTTAGCTGGCCTCTTATATCAATACGATTTGGGTCTAATACAGTAACCCCTTTCTCCATTAATTCTTCTGCTTTATTCAACTGAAGACCTCTCTCAATATATGCTAATTCACTTTTAGAGTTTACCCCTGAAATTGATACTTCTTCTTCTACTTCATGAGATGATACTGTTATATTATCCTCCACTGCAAATTTAACTATATCAGTTAAATAATATTCTTTTTGTGCATTTTCATTTGTTAACTGACCTAGCCATTGTTTTAAATATTTGGTATCTGCAGCTAATATTCCCGTATTAATCTCTTTTATTTTTTTTTGTTCTTTATTACAGTCCTTATCTTCAATTATTCCTTGAATCTTATTATCTTCCCTTAATATTCTTCCATAGCCGTTTGCATCATTTTTTATGTGTGTCATAACAGCTAAACCCGTATCACTTTTTTTTATTAAAGATTGTAAATCTGCTTTTTTTATCAAAGGAACATCTCCGTATAAAATAAGTGTTCTATCACTATTAAGATCAGGAATAGCCTGTATTACTGCATGTCCTGTACCTAATTGTGTATCTTGAATTCGCCAAGAAATATTTTTATCCTTTATTAATTCTCTAAGCATTTCTGATTTATGTCCTGCAACAATAGAAATATTATTTGGTTGAAGCGAATGGGTTGTATCTAAGACATATTGCAAAATAGGTTTTCCGGCTAAGGGCTGCAGAACTTTAGGCAATTGTGAATTCATTCGCGTACCTTTGCCAGCTGCTAAAATAACAATACTTAATGTCATTTAGTTTCCTTTTTGTTTAAGTATAAACAAAAAAAGCGACTAAATGCCGCTTTTGCAAATACTTAAAATTTTTACTTTTTCTTTCTAAGTTTTTCTATTGCTTGAAGCTGAGCCATCGCTTCTGCTAATTCAGCTTGTGCCTTGGCAAAATCAACTTTGGCATCTTTATTTTTCATAGCCTCTTCAGCAGCTTTTTTAGCTTCTAAAGCCTTTGCTTCATCTAAATCATTTCCTCTAATAGCAGTATCAGATAATACCGTAATATGTCCAGGTTGGACTTCAAGAATTCCACCAGAGATAAAAATTAGCTGGTCTTCATTTTTTTCTGCTAATTTAATACGAACCGAGCCAGACTTTAAAGCAGTTATCATTGGCGCATGATGTGGATAAATACCAACCTCTCCCATGATAGAAGGCGCAGCAACAAATTCTGCCATACCAGAAAATATTGATTCTTCTGCACTTACAATGTCAATTTGAACAGTATTTGCCATAATTATTTAGTTGTTTTTGCTTTCTCAATAGCCTCTTCGATTCCACCCACCATATAAAAAGCTTGTTCTGGAAGATCATCATACTCACCATCTACAATTGCTTTAAAGCCTTTAATTGTATCTTTCAAGGAAACATATTTACCTGGTGATCCAGTAAACACCTCAGCAACATGGAATGGTTGAGATAGGAAACGTTGGATTTTTCTTGCACGTCCAACTACTAATTTATCTTCTGGTGACAATTCGTCCATGCCTAAAATAGCGATAATATCTCTAAGCTCTTTATATCTCTGAAGCGTAGATTGAACTGCACGAGCAACTTGATAATGTTCCTCTCCCACAACTTGAGGATCTAGTTGTCTAGAGGTTGAATCCAAAGGATCAACCGCTGGATAAATACCAAGAGAAGCAATATCACGAGATAAAACAACTGTCGAATCCAAATGTTGGAATGTTGTAGCAGGAGAAGGATCAGTTAAATCATCTGCTGGAACATATACAGCTTGAATGGATGTAATGGATCCAGTTTTAGTTGAAGTAATTCGTTCTTGTAGTCGACCCATTTCATCTGCTAAGGTAGGTTGATATCCCACTGCAGATGGCATTCGTCCTAAAAGTGCAGAAACCTCAGTACCCGCCAACGTATATCGATAAATATTATCAACAAAGAACAGCACATCTCGTCCTTCATCTCTAAACTTTTCTGCCATGGTTAAACCTGATAGTGCAACTCTTAATCTGTTACCAGGAGGTTCATTCATCTGTCCGAAAACCATCGCGACTTTTGACTCTTTCATATTCTTCAATTGAATAACACCAGCTTCTGACATTTCATGATAAAAGTCATTTCCTTCACGTGTTCTTTCACCAACTCCTGCAAAAACGGATAAGCCTGAATGTTCCTTTGCAATGTTATTTATCAGTTCAAGCATATTAACTGTTTTACCAACACCCGCTCCTCCGAAAAGACCAACTTTTCCGCCCTTAGCAAAAGGACACATTAAATCAATAACCTTAATACCCGTCTCCAATAACTCAACAGAAGGCGAGAGGTCATTAAACTCTGGCGCTTTTTGATGAATGGATCTAGATTCTGTTGAATCAATTTTTCCTACTTCATCAATTGGTCGGCCAAGAACATCCATTATTCGACCTAAAGTACCCTCACCGACTGGAACTTGAATCGGTGCGCCAGTTGAAGCAAATTCTGTGCCTCTTGATAAGCCATCGGAAGATCCCATAGCAATAGTTCTAACAATACCGTCCCCTAATTGTTGTTGAACTTCTAAGGTAAGTCCCTCTTCAGCATTTGAATCTTTATCATCAATAATTAAAGCATCATAGACTTTCGGCATTTGATCGCGTGGAAACTCAACGTCAACCACAGCTCCGATGCACTGAACAACTTTTCCCATTTGTTTCGTACTCATTATTTTATCCTTACTTTATTCGTAGTTATCATGATTAAAATTATTAAGACACAGCAGCAGCACCGCCAACTATTTCTGATATCTCTTTAGTAATTGCTGCTTGTCTTGCTTTGTTATATACCAGGGTAAGCTCATCAATAACTGCACCCGCATTATCAGAAGCTGCTTTCATTGCTACCATTCGCGATGATTGCTCTGAGGCCATGTTTTCAGCAATTGCGTGATAAATAATTGACTCAATATATCTAGTCAATAGCTGGTCAATCACTTCCTTAGCTTCAGGCTCATAAATATAGTCCCATGAGCTATCTGGACTCCCAACCTTTTCACCTGACAATGGAAGCACTTGTTCCATTTTTGGTTCTTGTTTCATGGTATTTATAAAATTCGTATAGCAAATAAAGAGCTGATCAATTTCACCGCTGATATAAGCATCCAACATTACTTTTATTGAGCCTATTAGGCTTTCAAGTTCAGGATTATCGCCCAACCCTGTAAGGTTAGATTTAATATCAGCTCCAATACGAGTCATAAATCCAAGTGCTTTATTACCTATAGCGCTTATTTGAATTTTTTTATTTTCTTTTTCCCATAATTTCATCTGATTAATTGAGGTTCTTAAAACATTTGTGTTTAATCCTCCACATAACCCTTTATCTGAAGTTACAACAATCAATCCAACATTCTTTACTTGTTCTCTTTGAATTAAAAATGGATGGTTATATTCCGATTGTGCATAGGACAAGTTAGCAACTACATTTCTTATTTTATCAGCGTAAGGTCTGGCAGCTGTCATGCGATCTTGAGCTTTCCTCATTTTTGATGCAGCAACCATCTCCATAGCTTTTGTAATCTTTCGCGTATTTTCTACACTTTTGATTTGCGTTCTTATCTCTTTACCAACAGCCATTTAAATTCCTTGTTTAATATGAGCTAGAAGTTTTAAAATCTTCAATAGCTTTTGCTAATTCTTTTGCGTTTTCATCAGACAAATCTTTAGTTTTTTCAATGTCATCCACGAGTTTTTTATATTTTGATGCCATAAAACCATGGAGGTCTTTTTCAAATGCTAATACTTTATCTGTTGGAACATCATCTAGGTAATTATTATTAGCGGCGTATAGGCTAACTGCCATTTGAGGAACTGATAATGGCGAATACTGTGCTTGCTTCATAAGTTCAGTAAACATAACTCCTTGATCAAGCTGTTTACGGGTTGCTTCATCTAAATCAGAAGCAAACTGAGCGAATGCTGCTAATTCACGATATTGAGCAAGTGCTAACCGAACACCTCCGCCAAGTTTTTTAATGACTTTAGTTTGTGCGGCCCCACCAACCCTAGAAACTGAGATACCTGCATTCATCGCTGGTCGAATACCCGCATTAAATAGGTCTGTTTCAAGGAATATTTGACCATCCGTTATTGAAATAACATTAGTAGGGACAAAAGCTGAAACGTCTCCTGCTGCAGTCTCAATAACTGGAAGAGCTGTCAGTGATCCTGTTTTACCTTTTATTTTACCGCCTGTAAACTTTTCTACATAATCGGCATTAACTCTTGCAGCACGCTCAAGTAACCTTGAATGAATGTAAAATACATCTCCTGGATACGCTTCTCTACCAGGAGGTCTCCTAAGTAATAATGATATTTGTCGGTAAGCTACTGCTTGTTTTGTCAGATCATCATAAATAATTAATGCATCTTCACCTCTATCTCGGAAATATTCTCCCATCGTACATCCTGAATATGGCGCTAAAAACTGAAGGGCAGCAGAATCTGATGCTGAGGCAGAAACTACTGTTGTATATTCCATAGCTCCATTTTCCTCTAACTTACGAACGACGTTCATAATTGTTGATGCTTTTTGACCAATAGCAACATATATACATTTCATGTTTTGGCCTTTTTGATTAATTATCGCGTCTACTGCTACTGCTGTTTTCCCTGTTTGCCTATCACCAATAATTAATTCTCGTTGACCACGACCAATTGGCACCATGGAATCGACTGCCTTTAAACCAGTTTGTACTGGCTCTGAAACTGATTGTCTGTCAATAACACCAGGGGCAACTTTTTCAATTTTATCTGTTTCCTTAGATTTAATTGGCCCCTTACCATCAATTGGATTTCCAAGTGCATCGACAACTCGTCCAATAAGCTCAAGTCCAACAGGAACTTCTAAGATTTTTCCTGTACATTTGCAAATATCTCCCTCGGTTATATGCTCGTAATCACCAAGCACAACAGCTCCAACTGAGTCTCTTTCCAGGTTTAATGCCAAGCCGTAGGTGTTTCCAGGGAATTCAATCATCTCACCTGACATAACATTTGAAAGCCCATGGATACGAACAATTCCGTCAGTGACTGAAACCACTGTACCTTGCGTTTTAGCTTCTGAGCTTGCAGAGAAATTCTTTATTCTGCTTTGTATTAATTCACTTATTTCTGATGTTGATAACTGCATTCAAATCTCCCAAATTTAGAGCTTATGACTTTAAGCTATAAGCTAAATTATCTAATTGTCCTCTAACTGAAGCATCAATTACCGTATCACCCACAACAATTCTTGTGCCACCAATTATGCTTTTGTCGACTACTAATTTACTATCAATTTTTTTATCGAATTTTTTTTCTAGTCCTTTGATAAGACTATCTACCACTTTCGAATCTGGTTTCTCGGCGACTATTATTTGTGCTTCAATAGAACCCTCTTCAGAAGCCTTGAGCTCCTCATAAATGTCAAAAATGTAAGGAATTACCATTAATCTTTTATTTTCAATTAATAGCTTAATTAAATTTTTACCCTTTTCATCAATATCTCCAACACACTTTAAGAGTGTTTTCTCTCTATCTATATCTAGAACTTTTGTATCTCCAAGAAAAGCATTAAGTTCTTTATCTTTCACAAGACCATTTAACAACGCAAGAAAGTCTGACCACGAACTCAATTTCTTTTCTTCCTTAGCTAGTTTAAATAATGCAACAGCATAAGGTCGGGCAATTGTTGATATTTCAGCCATGACTTATAAATCCTTAGCCAATTTGGTCAACATGTCTGCATGGGCTTTTTGATCAATCTCTTTTTCTAAAATCTTTTCTGCCCCGGCAATTGCCAAGTTTGAAATTTGCCCTCGTAAATCCTCTTTAGCTCGATTAATTTCCTGTTCAATTTCCGATTGTGCCGAAGATTTAATTCGCTCTGCTTCAGTATTTGCAGCGACCTTAGCATCATCAATAATCTGTGATGCTCTTTTTTCTGCTTGCCCAAGGATTTCAGAACTTTTCTGTTTAGTTTGTTCCAATGCCTCAGCATTTTTTTTAGAAGCAACCTCAAGCGACATTTTTCCTTCATTAGCTGCTGCTAAACCGTCAGCTATTTCTTTCTGCCTTTTTTCAATCGCATTTAACAAAGGAGGCCAGACAAATTTAACAGTAAACCAGATAAAAATAGCAAATGTTATAGCTTGTGCGATTAATGTAAAATTAATATTCATTTATGCTCCATCTAATACCTTTAAATTAATCTTAACTTACTACACCCAATAATGGGTTTGCGAACGCAAACATCATTGCAAGACCAACACCAATAATGAATGCAGCATCAATTAGACCCATTAATAAGAAAACTTTTACTTGTAATTGTGGGATCATTTCAGGCTGTCTTGCCGCGCCCTCTAAAAAACTAGCGCTCATGATTCCGATACCTATGCAGGCTCCTGCAGCTCCAAGTCCGATAATCAAGCCAATAGCTATACCTGTATAAGCTTGAATTTGTGCTAATAATTCTACTGTTTCCATAATTACTTCCTTTTAGTTAAATTAAAAAATTAATGTCCCTCATGTGCCATTGATAAATAAACAACGGTCAACATCATAAATATATATGCTTGTAAAACTACTATTAAAATATGAAAAATTGCCCATCCAGCGCCAAGAATAGATCCAAATATTATCCCACTTGCTCCTGTTGCAGCCCATAACCCAAGCAAGAGAAATATTACCTCACCAGCATACATATTTCCAAACAACCTTAAAGAGTGGGAAAGAGGTTTAGATACATATTCGATTAAATTAAAGAGAAAATTCGCTGGCCAAACCCAAACCGAAGTACCAAATGGCGCACAAAAAATTTCATGTATCCAGCCACCAAATCCTTTGACTTTAATTCCAAAATAAATCATCAAAAACCAAACTCCAAGTGCTAAAGCAAACGTTGTGTTTACATCGGAAGTTGGAACACCTTTCCACTCATGGAGCCCCAGAAGTGCGTAAAATTTTGCCATGATATCAATTGGTAAAAAATCCATCGCGTTCATCATAAGAACCCAAACGAAAACCGTAAGAGCCGCTGGCGCAACAAACGAGTGACGATTACCGTGAAATATAGCTGAAACTTGTCCATCAATAAAACTGAAAATTAATTCCGTGAAGGCTTGAGTTTTGCTTGGTACTCCGGAGGTAGCCTTTCTTGCAACCAACCAAATTAAACCAATAGATAATAAGCCTAATATAAATGCCATTACAAAGGAATCTAAATGAAGAGTCATAAATGTTCCCTCACCCAAATGAATCACATTGTTTGTTAAGTGATGTCCTATATATTCAGTTGGTGACGCGTAAGAACTATCTGCCAATCTTAAATTCCTATAATTATTTTATTTCAAGTTTTGTAACACTAATTCCTGAGACAACGGCTGCAATTATAACGCCACATATATTCGCCAAAGGAACTATTTGTTCATAAAACTTAAATGCTAACCAAAGTAAAAAAATGATAATTAATATTTTTACTGCTTCCGCTTTCAAAGCGCTTATAACAATTGTTGATCCCTTTTTAGTATCACGTGATTTATATGCAATGGGTGCCGATACAAGTAACCCAACTATCACAGGAACTGCACCTAGCAATAATGATATACCTGCGTGCATTCCAAAAAATACAAAAACAATTACTGCCGTAACAACAGATGCTAAAACTAATTTTTTAAGCGTGTCTGTTATTATGGAAGGAAATAAGCTTTTTTTTATGGAAATGTTTTCTCTGTTTATCAACTTATTAATTCCCAGATCATTTCCATAACAAGTTCGCAATTTTGGCGTTATTTTTAATTTGAGTCAAGTTTTCAGCCTTATTTTATTTTATCTTTTGAATAATTGAATTTAAATGATCTAAATTCGAATATTTTATCTTAAGGAAGCCAGATCCTTTGACCTTATGATTAATACTTATTGATGTTCCCAATTTTTCAGATATTTCATTTTCTAAACGTTCAATATCATAGTCTTTTTGTTTAGAACCTGCGTTATTCTTTATTTTTGAATTTGAAACTAGTTTTTCTATTTCTCTGACACTTAATTTTTGAGAAATAATTTTTTGCGAAAACATTAATTGTTCAGCTGGTGTAAGAGGTAATAATGCTCTTGCATGCCCCATTTCAATTTTATTTTCTAATAGAAAATCTTGCACTTGATTGGTCAAATTTAACAACCTCAGTATGTTTGAAACTGCAACTCTTGATTTACCTAAAGCCTTAGCTGCTGACTCATGCGTCATTTCAAAATTATCTATTAGTTTTTTAATACCCTTTGCTTCCTCTATTATATTTAAGTCTTCCCTTTGCATATTTTCAATAAGCGCCATTGCTAAAGCTGAAGAATCAGGAATATCTTTTATTAAAACCGGGATATTTTTTATGCCTGCTTTCTTTGATGCTTGCCAACGTCTCTCACCGGCAATAATTTCATATTTTTCATTATTCTTCTTTCTCACTAACAAGGGTTGCATTACTCCTTGTTCTTTTATTGATTCTGCTAATTCATCAAGGCCATCCTCATTCATTATTTGTCTTGGTTGATATTCACCTGGCAATAACTGTTCTATATTAAGCATCGTTAAACCTTCAACGTTAGAATCACTTTCATTATTATTGTTTAATAATGCATCTAAACCTCGGCCCAATCCTTTATTTTTCATTTTTTTGTCCTTGTAAAATTTCATCCGCCAAAAGCAAATAAGCCTTGGCTCCTTTAGATGATTTATCATATGAGATTATTGATTTTCCATAACTAGGTGCCTCAGCTAATCTGACGTTTCTTGGAATAATTGTGTTATAAACCTTAGACCCAAAGTGAGCCGATAATTGATCGGATACTTGTTTTGTTAATGTATTACGGCGATCAAACAAGGTTCTTAATAAGCCTTCAATTTCAATATCAGGATTCAGGCTTTTCTTAACCTTTTTTATTGTATTAACTAAGTCTGAGAGTCCTTCTAAAGCGTAATATTCGCATTGCATAGGAATTATTACAGAATCCGATGCAGCTAAAGCATTAACAGTCAATAAATTAAGTGCCGGAGGGCAATCGATTAATATGTAGTCGTATGTTTTTTTTAAGGTTTGAAAAGCATTTTTTAATATATATTCTCTATGATCAATATTTACCATCTCAATTTCTGCGCCTGCCAAAGATTGATTCGCTGGTGCAATGTCAAACATATCGTCTTCTGAGGCTCTCACTACATCATTTATGGTTTCTTGACCTATTAAGGTTTCGTAAATAGAATTATCTAACATCAATTTATTAATTCCCGCGCCCGATGAAGCATTGCCTTGTGGATCCAAATCGATAAGAAGCACTTTTTGTTTATTTAATGCTAAGCTTGCAGCCAAATTCACAGATGTTGTTGTCTTTCCTACACCGCCTTTTTGGTTTGAAATAGAAAATATCTTCATAAATACCTTTAGGTGTTACTTACTTTAATTAAATATCTTTCTGCATCAAGGAAAGGTACCTTAATATCAAATATCTTATATATATTTTTATTTTTAATAATATCTTCATCCATTAGTTTCTTGCTCTTCATCCCATACCACACACCTTTATCATTAATTAAGTTTTGAGTAAGGTTCATCAATAAAGACATGTCTCCAAAAGCCCGCGCTACGATAGCATCATATTTATGAGAACTAATTTCCTCTACCCTGGAATGAATAACTGAGACATTCTTAAGATTCAACTCCAAACAAACCTGTCTCATAAAAGCTGCTTTTTTTCCAACTTTATCCACTAAAGTAATCTGTCGTGTTGCATCACATAAGGCCAGTATAATTCCTGGAAAACCTGCCCCACTGCCGACATCTAATATTTCTTTTTGCTCAATAAACTTGGTTATAGCTAACGAATCTAAGAAATGATGTTTCACTATGTCAAAATCATTTGTAAAAGCCGTTAAATTAATTTTTTTATTCCATTTTTTTAAAATAAGTATATAAATCAATAACTTATCTATTAATTTTTTATCATTTTTTATACCAATTTCCTGCATTCCAACATTTAATTTTTCTTCTGTACTATGCAACTTTGCTTGTCTTTTCTTTATTTATCCCAGTCTTATATTTTTTTAGATAAACCATAATGATGGATATTGTTGATGGTGTAATGCCCGATATTCTTGAAGCTTGAGACAAATTTTCCGGTTGATTTTCATTTAATAACTGTTTTGCCTCAATACTTAATCCATGTACATCATCATATACAATATTTTTCGGTATTTTTTTGTGCATTTGTTTTTTATTTCGCTCAATCTGCTCTTTTTGCCGAATAATATACCCAGAATATTTAGCCAAGGTCTCTACTTGCTCTCTAACCAATAAATTGCATGCTCCATTATCATTCAGAATCTCCATAAGCTTATTGTAAGTAACTTCTGGTCTTTTTAATAAGTCAAAAGCTTTGTATTCCTGCTCTAATTCTTTACCAAATAATTCTTTTTGGTCTTTTTTATTCGTATTCTCATGAGAAACCGTCAATTTTTTTAATCTACTTTCCTCTTGCTGGATTGCATCTTGCTTTTGATTGAAATTTACCCAATGATTTTCACAAATTAAACCAAAACTTTTTGCTTTTGATGTCAAGCGCAAATCAGCGTTGTCCTCTCTTAGTAATAATCTATATTCAGCACGACTTGTAAACATTCGATAGGGCTCAGTTACGCCCTTGGTAATTAAATCATCGATCATTACGCCCATATATGAATTTTCTCTACTTGGACTCCAACTGTCCTTGCTCTGTGAGCGTAAAGCTGCATTCATTCCAGCAATTAAACCCTGAGCTGCTGCTTCTTCATAGCCGGTAGTACCGTTTATTTGACCCGCAAAAAATAGTCCTGGTATTGCTTTTGTTTCTAAACTTGCATTTAAAGCCCGAGGATCATAATAGTCATATTCAATAGCATATCCTGGTCGTAATATATGTGCATTTTCAAGTCCTTTAATAGATCGGACCATTTTTATTTGGGTATCAAAAGGTAAGCTTGTTGAGATTCCGTTTGGATACACCTCGTGTGTATTTAATCCTTCTGGCTCGATAAACACTTGATGAGATTCTTTATCAGAAAAACGATGTATTTTATCTTCGACTGAGGGACAAT
>CALKDJ010000088.1 GCA_938084195.1 uncultured Methylophilaceae bacterium | reverse complement strand
TTTGATTTAATGAAAGGTGCGGATTCAAATTTTAATAATTCTGCAGAGTTTAAATTTGATTATGCGATGCTTGCAGAAAAAATGGGTAATTTACTACTGATGGAACAACTTCTTAAAGAAGCCATCAAAATAAAACCAGATTATGCTTATGCCTATAATGCTTTGGGTTACTCTTACGCTGACAGAAACATTCAATTAATTGACGCAAAAAAATACATTGAAATAGCCTTATCTATAAGTCCTAACAACCATTATATAATGGATAGTATGGGTTGGCTTCATTTCCGAATGGGCAATATTGAAATAGCATTACAGTTTATAGAAAAAGCATATAAAATTCAGAAAGACCCTGAAATTGCAGCACATCTTGGAGAAATACTTTGGAAAATGGGAAAACTAAGGCAGGCAGAAAAAGTTTGGGAGGAATCTATAAAGATACATCCATCAAATACAGTTTTACTAAAAACCTTTGAGAGACTCCGATAGCTTTTTATTATGTATGAAACTTGTGTTTCATTTGTTTTTATTTTCAATACTAAGTAGTTGTGCAACATTAAATCAAGTTTTTTCTCCCTCTAAAGATCAAAAACCAAAAGCATCTAAAATTGAAAGTAGCCAAGTTGTTCAAGACTTCGTATTAAATGGAAAATTTGTAATTTTTCTTGGAGACAAAGGATTTTCAGGAAGTTTGTTATGGAACTCTAAAGATAAATTGGATACCATAAAGATTTTCAATCCTTTTAATTCTCCGATTGCAACCATTAAACTTAATAATATTAATGACCAAATCATTTTTGAATTAAATGAAAATAATAATCAGATAAATACAAAAAAATTTTTAAACGAAATATTTATTGAAGAAAAAAATATTTTTACCTTAAGAAGATTGCTAATTAATCCACCCTTAGAACTACTAGAGAAAAATAAAGTTGATATGAATATAAATAAATGGAAGATTAGATTGGAAAATCTTTATGAGAATAAAAGAATACCTCAAATAATGAAATTTAAAAAAAATGATATCTCACTTAAACTCGTCATTACAAAATGGATGAATTAATTACAAGCAATACTAAAATTCCTTCGAATTTTCAATGTTTTTTTGCCCCAGCTAAAATTAACTTATTCTTAAAAATTTTGAGTAAAAGAGCTGATGGTTATCATTGCTTACAAAGTGCTTTCCAGTTAATTGATTTATATGATGAGATTTATTTTAAAAAACGTAAAGATAACAAAATAAATACCCAATATAATGTAGAGTCTATTAAAAAAGAAAATGATTTATGTTTCAAGGCAGCCGAATTAATTCTCAAAGATTTCAATGTTGGTGTTGATATAATAGTAAGAAAAAATATTCCAATTGGTGGTGGTTTAGGAGGGGGAAGCTCTGATGCAGCCACTACTCTCCTTGCCTTAAATGAATTGTTTAATCTTAATCATGAAAAGAATAAACTTATAACTTTTGGATTAGCTCTAGGTGCAGATGTCCCATTTTTTATTAACGGAATTAATGCTTGGGTAGAGGGCATAGGGGAAAAATTAAGCCCTATTTCAATTGGTGAAAATGAATATCTACTTTTTGTTCCAAATATACATATATCAACTCAAAGTATTTTTAAAGATTTTAAATTGACAAAAAAGTCAATTCCGTTGAAAATAGCGACCTCTATTAATGATGTTGCGCAAGATCAAATGCATAATGATTTGCATGTTACTATTTTAGAAAAATACCCAAAATTAAGAGAATTGTTTAACTGGTTAAAAGAATATGGGGAGCCTAAAATAACTGGAACGGGTTCTACTTTATTTATGAAAAGTAATAATGCAAAAGATATAAAAGACATTAATAAAAATAAACCAAAAGATATTAAAATTATTAGAGTCAGGGGTTTATCGGTTCACCCGCACTTATTAACCGATTAATTGGGGAGTCGCCAAGCTGGTTAAGGCACAGGGTTTTGATCCCTGCATGCGAAGGTTCGAATCCTTCCTCCCCAGCCAACTTTAGGGGAACATACTTTTGAAAACAAAAGAGTTAATGATCTTTGCTGGCAACGCAAATAAAGAACTCGCTGAAAAAGTTGTTAGCCATCTAAATATGAAACTTGGTAAAGCAACTGTAGGTTGTTTTAGCGATGGCGAAACCATGGTAGAACTTCTCGAAAATGTTCGTGGCAAGGACGTTTTTATCCTTCAATCTACCAGCTTTCCAACTAACGATAATCTCATGGAAATTCTTGTAACTGTTGACGCATTGAGAAGATCTTCTGCTGCACGAATAACTGCAGCAATTCCTTATTTAGGCTATTCACGACAGGATAGAAGGCCAAGGTCGGCAAGGGTTGCAATTACCGCTAAAGTGGTAGCAAATATGTTAACAACAGTTGGGGTGAATAGACTTCTAACAATGGACCTACATTCTGATCAAATTCAAGGTTTTTTTGATATTCCAGTTGATAATATTTACGCAACCCCAGTGCTTCTAGATGACCTTGTAAAACAAAATTATCAAGAACCTGTTATTGTATCCCCAGATGTTGGTGGTGTTGTCAGAGCGAGAGCATGTGCCAAAATATTAGGGTCTGATTTGGCTATTATTGATAAAAGGCGACCCAAACCTAACGTATCAGAAGTGATGAATATTATCGGAGATGTTTCTAATAGAACCTGTATTATTATTGACGATATTGTTGACACTGCAAATACTCTATCTGAAGCCGCAGCAGCACTTAAAAAACAAGGTGCAAAAAAAGTAGTAGCCTATGCTACTCACCCCATTCTTTCTGGCTCTGCTATTGAAACAATTAATACCTCAGAACTTGATGAAATCGTAATTACTGATACAATTACGCTTCGCGCAAATGCTGAAAATAATAAAAAAATTAGGCAGTTGTCTGTGGCAGAAATTTTAGCAGAAACTATAAAACGAATCAGTCATGAAGATTCAGTCAGTTCTTTATTTATAGATTGATTGATAATGAGCTATTTGATAGCCCTGGTCGCGGGGCTATTTTAATTTGGGAGAAATAAATGAAAATTGAAATTAATGCAAAAGAAAGAAAGTCGAAAGGAACGGGTGCGAGCCGCCGTCTTCGACATGAAGGTACTACACCAGGGATTCTTTATGGTGGAGTAAAAGATGCAATAAGCTTAGAAATAGACACTAAGGAATTGTTTATGCAATTTAGGCATGAAGCTTTCCATGCCTCTATCCTCACTCTAAATCTTGAAGGTAAAAAAGAATCGGTGATTCTGCGTGATTTCCAAATGCATCCAGTAAGAAATAATATCCAACACATAGATTTTCAAAGAAT
>CALKDJ010000087.1 GCA_938084195.1 uncultured Methylophilaceae bacterium | reverse complement strand
CACCAAAACTCGCAAAAAGAACATCATCTTTAATGCTAATTCTTGAACCAAAATGTTTTTTTATAGGAAGAGGAGGTTTGGAAATCAATAAAACTTGTAGATTTATTATTTCATCGTTAACTAACCTACCCCTTGCAATAGCTGTGCTTGAAAGATTGGAATCTTTATTAAATTTATGACTGTAAGTAAAATAAATAAAGTTATCATCACTATGAAAGTAAGTGTCTAGAAGACCACCTTGGTGACCGCCAAGGTAGGGGATGTGTTGAATATTATGCTTGATTTTTTCCTTTTCACCATTTTCAATATTTATCTTAAACAAACCACCATTTTTCTCTGTTACTAATAGATTATTTTTATCTAAAAAAGTCAAAGCCCATGGGAATTTAAAATCTTGCGCAATTCTTTCTAACTTAAATGTAGTTTTTGTTAAGCTATATTTTTTAAAATTACTGTAGGATTCGTCTGCGCAGGCTATTGGGGTAAGGAATATAATTACTGCAAGTCTAATAATAATTTTTCTAAGCATGAAGTAAAAAACCAATAAAAAATTATTGGTTTTTAGTAAATTCAACAGATTAGGTTAGAAGCATCTTTTTTCTTTACATCCCTCGTCTTTAATTCCAAGTGAAGCGACATAATCTGCCATTTCTGCTTTGTTATCCTCTTTTAATGCTCTTATTAAAGATACATCACCTTTTAGGTTTTTTTGTTCTATACCAATATCAATAAGGTATTTAACCATTTTTTTATTTCCATTAAATGCTGCATGGTGCAAAGCATTAAACCTTGTTACGGGATGGGTATAATTTATATTAGCTCCTTTGTCTTTCAAATATTGCATAACTTCCATTTGATTTTTTGCCGCTGTCATTAAAAAAGGAGTCCATGCAAAATAGCTATCCTCTAGGTTTACATTCATGGTTTCTACATATCTCTTTACTGTTTTCATGTCACCATCGTTAACTGCACCAACAAACTCCATCTCTTCAGCATCGTTAAGTGCAAAAGCATTCATTGAGACTGTAAGCATGATCAATAAAAAACTTTTCAATATTTTATACATTTAATACTCCCTATTTATGTAAAAAATTTATTCGCGTTGGCGAACATTCTATACCAAGGACCAAAATCATTCCAATTTTTTGGATGCCAAGAATTTTGATCTGTTCTAAAAACTCTTTCAGGATGAGGCATCATAATGGAAATACGTCCATCCGTCGAATTTAAACCAGTAATACCTAATCTTGACCCGTTTGGATTATAAGGATACCTTAAAGTTCCCTCATTATAATTATCCACATACTTAAGAGTAATAATGTTGGCCTTAATCGCATTGTTTAATTTATTATCATCTCTAAACTGAGCTTTACCTTCCCCATGAGCAACTGCAATAGGCAAAATACTTCCTTCCATACCCTGGAAAAAAGGGGAATTATTTTTTTCTATCGATACACTCAAAAACCTTGCTTCGAATTGTTCCGAATCATTTTTTACAAAAGTAGGCCAGTGTTCAGTGCCGGGAATAAGCTCTCTTATACTACTTAGCATTTGGCATCCATTACATACACCAAGGGTTAATGTATCTTTCCTATGAAAAAATTCTTCAAACTGTTCTCTTGTTTTTGGATTAAATAATATAGATTTAGCCCAACCTTGTCCTGCTCCTAGGACATCGCCAAATGAAAAGCCTCCACATGCTGCTAGCGCTTGAAATTCGGTTAAAGATATTTTTCCAGAGACAATATCAGACATATGGACATCATATGGCTTGAGACCAGCATAATAAAATGCGGCAGCCATTTCCGTATGTCCATTTATCCCTTGCTCTCTAAGAATGGCAATTTTAGCCTTAGTTTTTTTTATATTCAATGGTGAGGGTATATCAAATTTTATAACAGGATTAATGCCTGGATCATTCTCGTCAGTTATAACATTAAACTCTTCTTGAGCATTTTTTGGATTATCTCTTAATGATTGAATCCTATAGCTTGTTTCACTCCAGTATTGTTGTAATCTACTTCTGGTTTCAGAAAAAATAATTTTCTTATTATTTTTAATTGTTATTAATTGATTATTTACCGGCTTACCAATTTTTGTAATGCAATTACCAAGTTTACTTTGGATTTTTTCTAGAACCTTCTCAAGATCACTATCCAAAACTTGAATAACTGCACCTAATTCTTCGTTAAATAAGAATTTGGATAGCCCTTCATATTCTACTTTGTTCATATTAATAGTAATACCACAATGACCTGCAAAACTCATTTCTAACAAAGTAGTTATAAGGCCTCCATCTGAACGGTCATGGTAAGCTAAAATTTTATTTTCATCGTTCAAAGATTGGATGATGGAAAAAAAGTATTTTAAATTTTCAACATTCACAATATCTGGAGTATTTTTACCAACCACGTTATGGGTTAAATTAAGACAAGAGCCACCCATTCTTAAATTACCCGCAGCTAAATCTATAAACAATAAAGTACTTTGCTGATTGTTAGAAATTTGAGGAGTAAGTGTTTTATTTACATCTTTACATTCACTAAAAGCTGAAACAACAAGTGACATCGGCGCACTTACACTTTTTTCTTTACCGTCATCCCATTTGGTTTGCATTGACATAGAGTCTTTTCCTACTGGGATACTGATACCTAATTTTGGACATAAATCCATACCTACGGATTTTACT
>CALKDJ010000086.1 GCA_938084195.1 uncultured Methylophilaceae bacterium | reverse complement strand
GTCTTGCCACAGTAATGATCGCGTTAATTGTATTTAGCATCTAGATACTGTTTTTCCTTTAGAAAAGCTTCACCGTAATCATTTTCACCATTTTTAGCTCGCCAAAAACAATAAGCTGCAATCCTGAAATGATAAATGTGGCCCAAAAGATGATAACGCTCAATATTTTTTTTGAGACCATAAGCTTTTAAAAATTGTTGTTGCACCTCAATACTCAAATCACCTTTCCCATAAAGGTATTGCATAGCAGGTGACAGAGCACATGCGATATCTTCACTACCATCTCCAATTGCACAGCACTGCCAATCAATTAAAACAGCTCCATCTCTCAGTAAAATGGCATTACCAGGAACTGGATCACCATGTATAATTGAAAGATCAGAGCTATTTTCGATATTTGGATCAGATGGCAAGCTCAAGTTATCTAAAGACGCTCCAATTAATAGCTTGGAACATTGGCTCAAAAGGCTCTTGCTTGAACTATCTCTTTTATCTTTAAGTACATTTTTTGGCGGTATTGCATGCAGTCGTGATAAAGTTTTAGCAATTTCTTCAGAAGGCTGCTCACAAACTAAACCATCAATAAAATTATAAACTAAGACAAACCCAATAGATAATTTATTAAAATAAACTACTTTGGGCGAAATTAAACTACCCTCTAGAAACTTTAAAGCGTAATACTCATTGTTTGGATTATTTGGAAATAAATCAGACGCTCTGTTGCTTTTAAATAACTTACAAACCTTATCACCAACCTGCCAAACAAAATTAGACCTTCCTCCAGCTAGCTCATGCCAATTAGAACCAGGTTGGATCACCCCCTCATTCTCTAAAAGAGGCTTTAGAAGCTCTATAAAGTTAGAATTCAATTTGCATTATGTATAGGATTAACAAGTGTTCCAATATTACTGATTTCAACCTCCACAGTATCACCAGCTTTCATCCAAACTGGTGGATTTCTTGCAGCACCAACTCCTCCTGTTGTACCAGTTATAATAACATCACCTGGCTCAAGCTCTGTAAATGTTGAAATATACGCTATTAATTTTGGAACATTAAATACTAAATCACTTATCGGTGCTGATTGCATCACTGTACCATTAAGCCTAGTCTCAATTTGCAACTCGGATGGATCATTTATTTCATCGCTTGAAACCATCCAAGGCCCAAAACCACCAGTTCCAGTAAAATTCTTTCCAGCTGTGAATTGAGAAGTATGCCTTTGCCAATCTCTTACCGAGCCATCGTTATAACAAGAATATCCTGCAATATAATTCATAGCTTTGTTCTCACATATTCTTTTACCACTTTTACCTATTATCAAAGCTAATTCTCCTTCATAATCAAACTTTTCTGATTCTTTGGGAACCAACATAGGTTCATTGTGTCCAACTTGGCTGTTGGCGAATCGAGTAAATAAAAGGGGAAACTCACCAGGTTCCCGACCCATCTCGGCAATATGACTAGCATAGTTTACACCCACACATATGATTTTTTCTGGGTTGGGAATTACTGGTAGATAATTAACTTCAACAAGAGGTATTAAATTACCTTCCTTTAAAGTAGAGCCTGAAGCTAACATAGTTTTCAAATCTTTGAACTTGTGAGAAAAATCCATAACACTATCACCATTTATGGCACCAAATCCTGTAATTCCATTTTTAGTAAAACTCATCAATTTCATAATTGAACTCCTATTTTTTGTGTAGTTTAACTAAGTTATAATTCAAGTACCAGTGAGACCAAGCAGTTAATAGCAAGTAAATTAAAAAAGAGAACTAAATGAAAAAACTTTTATTCCACCAATACGAATATGGCTCTGACAATTATGGAGTGCTCATTCATGATCCTGAATCAAAGGCAACTGCCTGCGTTGATGTGGGTGATGCACCCAAGGCCATCAGTGCGCTCGAAGAAAAAAAATGGTCATTAACTGATATTTGGATCACTCATCATCATCCAGATCATACTGATGGTCTAAAAGAATTAAAAATGAAAACTGGAGCTTTTGTATATGGTCCTAAAATAGTATCCCAACACATAGAAGGATTAGACATACAATTAACCCAAGATGACCAATTCGTTTTTGCCAAACAAATAGTAAAAATTATTCATACGCCAGGGCATACAACTGACATGATAAACTTTTATTTGCCCTCTCAAAATATATTATTTTCAGGTGATACCTTATTCGCACTAGGATGTGGTAGACTGTTTGAAGGCACACCCTTTATGATGTGGGAAAGTCTCCAAAAACTAATGAGGCTTCCCGAAAAAACGATCGTGTATTGCTCTCACGAATACACATTAGCAAACGCCTATTTTAGTTTAAGCATTGATCCTTCAAATGAACTTTTAAAGGACAGGGTAAAAAGTATAGAGTCGCTTAGAAAAGCTAATATTCCAACAATTCCTACTGAATTAAAGGTTGAACTAGATACCAATCCATTTTTGAGAGCAGCAAATGCACAGATTCGAAAAAATTTATATATGCAAAATAATTCAGACGCAGAGGTATTTGAAAAAATTAGAACACTAAAGGATAACTTTTAATTAAAATGCTGCAACAACTGTAAAAATCTTTCCTCAAAAGAGCGGCGAACGGCTTTTGGGGAGCGTAAGGTTATAGAAAAAACTTCTTTCAAATTTTTATTTGGTGTTCCAAAAATTTTGTCAGCTTCCTTTTCTTCAAAACCCGCTATTTGTACAGCTTCTAACCAAGCAGATATCTTATCAGCTTGCTTTATATCCTTTTTTACTTTTTGTGGTAAAGTTGAGGGAAGCCCGTATCGTAATAGAATTGCTGACATTAACCTATCATCCAACTCTTCGTAACCAGGACCAACCTTAGACTTAACTGGGGAAATCATATCTCCAATAACGTACTCAGG
>CALKDJ010000085.1 GCA_938084195.1 uncultured Methylophilaceae bacterium | reverse complement strand
TGTCGTAATCTGAATTAAGGCGCATTGATTTTTTGTCATATTCATCATGTCATATTGATGTTCTATAAAGTCGATCATTTTCGCCTGACCACTTTGCTTTAGTTCATCATCAGATAACCTAATAAACTTTAATTTATCAATAGGTATTTTCTTTGCTCTTTGCTTATTGTAGGATTCATCAATCGCTCTAGAACCAAACCATATCCTTCTATGGTCAAAGTTAGATTGCAATAACTCATTAGCTCTACGAATCCAATCTGAAGTAGGTTTTCTTAGTATTAAATATTTATAATCTTTTTTATTGTATTGCAATTTTGCTGTTCTAAGCTCATCTTTATATGTATCCATTTTATCAAAATCACCATCAATAGTTTGAATTTTAATTTTGTTTGATTTAAATAATTCACTTTCATTTACAGCATTAATGAATTGGACACCTCCATTATAGTCTCCTACTATAGCTATGATATTAAAGTTTTTAATTAGATAGTAAAAATAAAATATATGATCTCTCAATGGAGTTCCTGACATAGCATAAGAGTGAACTAGGGTTGAGGTACCCTTATCTTTATGGTACTTTAAGACTTGCATAGCAAAGTCGTCACTACTTTCACTTTCTGACCATGAAGGGTCAAAAGCTAATATATACTCATCTTCTGGCATTCCCTTAATTTCTACATGGGGATCTTCTCCGTCTACCACGGTACATCCAGCCATTCTTGATGTTTTAAAATATCCAGAACTATCATCTGTAAATAAAGCTCCAAACTCACGCTCAAATTGAGATTGACTCATTGTAGCCTTAGCTTGTGTAATCAAATTTTGATCATATAATTGTTTTGGAGCGCAATCATAAGAAAACTGCATGATGCATCGAGTCGCCTTATCTTGACCTTTTTCCTCTCCTAAAATTAAATTTTCAAATTGACTGTACAGCTTATACATATATTCAAATTTGTAACTAGCAGAAGAAAGCATGATAAGTTTATTGTTCGGCCATACATACCTTTCTTCTTCAGTCATTTTGTCTTGATCTATTAACTTAGTTTCAAGATTGTATAAATCTTCTCTTTGAGTGGGGTTCTCTACTACAGAAAGGAAAGGCACAATAACCTCATTATAAATTCTTTCGGGCATCAATAAAAACTCGTCAATAATAATTCTATGAAAACGAAAACCACGAAGTTTTGATCCATCGCCTAGCGGTAAAGCCCTAATGCGACTACGACCAATCTCCATTAACCATTCGTCATTACTTTTTGATTTTTTTGTAATACAATTAGCTAACATTCTAGCTTCAGGTTTGCTTGCTATATCCTCAATCTTTTTGAAGATTTGTTTTGATTGCCTAAATGAAGCTGCTAATATACCAATCTCTACACCTTGATGCATTATCGCATCCAGAAATGCATACACACCAGTAGTGAATGATTTACTCATACCTCGACTCCATACTCCCATAAAATAATCAGTTTCAAACATAGCCTTAATAGCCATATGTTGAAATGGAAACAAGTCTACACCGCCAATCAAGCTAGTGGTAAATGTAATATTATCTTTCAGGAACTTGTACAAGTTTTGTTTGGCTTCATTTTCATCCAAAAATCCCTCCAAGTTCAGAATCTCCTGATTGATGTCTTCTTTTGGTCGACGATTTTGATTACCTTCAATCCAAGCCATTTTTATCTATATAATATTGTAAGTCTACATTCCATAATTTTTTACCTAAAGTAAGAATCTTAGGAATAACAGACTGGGAGTTAGCACGTGTTCCAGTAAATACAAATTGACAATGGCCAGCAAATTCATGAGTCAATACTCTCATATTGTGATATATAAATTTTAAGTTAGATTTATGAGGTCCAAACATATTATTTTTATATAACCTATTTAAATCGCTTTCTACAACTATGAATAAATATGAATCAAAGTCTTTAACTCTCTGCAACTCTCTTCTGAATCTAGATAATCCGCCAGACAATGTACCCTTGAAATCTGAGTCTGATTTTCTATCTATGTATGTATAATTATAATCTTTACCCCCAACTGTATAATCACCAAAATCTAATTTTAAATCTTCAGATATAGGAAACACGAGAGGTTTCTGCTCTCTTGTATCAATTAATATTTTTAAATTTTCGAACCTCTCATCTGGATCAAAAAAACTAGGATCTATTCTACTTCCATATAAAGGCTTTATGTTTAATTGAGAGCAAGCTTTACCATAAGAACCAAATGCATATTTATAAACATCGATATCTGGTAATTGAGCAATCTTTAGTTCTAGGTGGTTTGGTGCATATTTTAATTTTTTATTTTTTATTCTTTGTTGCAGTTTTTGTAAAGCGTATTCACTAGCCTTTTCTTTTTCTTGAGACATGCACCATTGAATTAGTTGTCTTCTTGTTGAGAAGTCTCTATTGAAATATTCTTCTTTATTTTTAAACGGAAGAGGGTCTCCAGTAAGTAAATTAGTTTTAGGATAATATGTTGTATAGTATGTAGCTAAATCGAGCTTGTGTTTCTTTAAATGAATATGCAAGCCTTTCTCCGTGTCAAATTCTTCATGACACACCATACATTTATTACTATCGTTTGCCTCCATAGTATTGTTCTGCATGGTTCTCTGAAAGCAATATATTATTTATATTGCATCCATTTGTATAAATTTCTCCCAATATTCTTCCATATTTTCCTTTGCCGTAAGACTTTAAAGTTAAGTTACCTTCTTCGCATAATTCTTTTAATCTATCTTTAGCTGCTAACCCCCTTTTTTTTTCTTCCTTGTTTCTTGTTCTAGATTCAGGAGCGTTGATAGCATAAAGTCTTACTCGTTGTTTTATTGAAACATTGAAGCCTAAATCTATATCTAAATCAATGGTATCTCCATCTACAACTTTAATAACTCGATTAATTTTATAAGAATATAAATCTAATTTCATATTACATCACTCTTTGATATACCTAATATTCTTGATTTCCATTCATTCATGGATTCCAAGTGTTCTGCTTCTTCTTTGATAGCTTTCTTTTGCATGTCCGCCATTTTAATCATCAACTTTCTCTCTTCTTCGTTTTGAAAACTTTCAACCAGTGAGAGTATAGATGCATTTTGGTCTTGACGCTGAGATATTCTTTTTGATCTATCTCCAGCAAGTCTTTGAATTAAAGATTCTTGCCGTTTTTCACATTGATTATATTCCTCGCTTTTCGTTTTGAGTAGTTCAGACAACCTTACTGTTAGTTCTTGCTGTTCATCGGCCTCATCAAACATTCTATTTAATTTTTCCATGTGTGCT
>CALKDJ010000084.1 GCA_938084195.1 uncultured Methylophilaceae bacterium | reverse complement strand
GATATTTTTTTAGGTCTTGGAAGTTTAGATTTATATGGGTATTTAAAGGCTAAAAGATTACGGGCAACTAACTAAAATTAATAAGAAAATTTTTGTTAAATACAGATAAATATAGTAGAATGTGCGGTTCTGAAATAGGAGAAATGCATGACAAGCACAGCTGTAGAAAAAGCAAAAATTGTAGCAGATTATCAAGTTGCAAAAAATGATACTGGATCCCCTGAGGTTCAGGTTGCGTTATTAACAGATAGAATTACTTATCTAACTGAACACTTTAAAGATAATGTAAAAGATCATCATTCAAGAAAAGGTTTATTGGCCCTTGTGAGTCAAAGACGTAAACTTTTAGATTATTTGAAAAGAAAAAATCTTGATAGATACCAAGGTCTTATCAAACGTTTGGGCATAAGAAAATAAGTAGGTTTAAATTTATATAAGCCGATTTCATGCTAATAAGCTTGAGTCGGCTTTTTTATTATTAATGTAAATCATTATTGGGAAGTGAATAATGGTTAAAAATTAAAGGAAAAAAATGTTTAATATAGTGAAGAAAAGCGTTAAATTTGGAAATAACACATTAACAATCGAAACAGGTGAAGTAGGTCGCCAAGCAGATGGTGCAGTAATGGTCTCGTATGGTGATACTGTTGTTTTTGTAACAGCAGTCGGAAATAAAAATGCAAAAGAAGGACAAGATTTCTTCCCATTAACAGTTGACTACCAAGAAAAAAATTATGCTGCTGGGAAAATACCTGGTGGATTTTTCAAGAGAGAAGGAAGGCCGAGTGAAAAAGAGACATTAACATGTCGATTGATTGATAGGCCACTAAGACCTTTATTCCCAAAGAATTTTTATAATGAAGTTCAAGTTGTAGCAACAGTCATGTCATCTGACAGTGAGATTGATTCAGACATACCTTCTATTATCGGTGCGTCGGCGGCATTAGCAATTTCTGGCATTCCTTTTTATGGCCCTGTTGGGGCATCAAGGGTAGGGTATGTAGATGAAAAATACGTTATTAATCCAACGAAAACGCAACTAGAAAATAGTGAACTAGATCTTGTGGTTGCCGGAAGTGATACTGCAGTTCTTATGGTTGAATCAGAGGCAAAGGAATTACCTGAAAAGATTATGCTCGATGCTGTTCTTGAGGGACATAAAGCAATGCAGCCAGTTATTAAAATGATAAATGAGTTTGCTAAAGAGGCAGCGAAAGACCCATGGGACTGGACTGCACAGGAAGCTGATAAAGCTTTAATTACAAAAATTGAAAAAATTGCAGCTAAAGATCTTGAAAAGGCTTTTGCAATTAAATCTAAAGGTGAGCGTTCTGATAAGTTGTCCCAAATCAAAGATAAGGTCCTAGATGAGGTAACTGATGAAGAAACAACTCCAAATGAAATGAATGCCATTAAAAATGAGTTCTTTAATTTAGAATCTAAAATTGTAAGGAATAAGATTCTAGATGGTGAACCAAGAATTGATGGACGTGATACAAGAACTGTAAGACCTATTGAAATCAAAACTGGTATTCTTCCGAGAACCCATGGTTCTGCATTATTCACAAGAGGTGAGACGCAGGCAATCGTAGTTGCTACATTAGGCACTGGAAGAGACGAACAAATCATTGACGCACTTCAAGGAGAGTACAGAGACCGTTTTATGTTGCATTATAATTTCCCACCTTATGCAACCGGTGAAACAGGAAGAGTTGGTACGCCAAAGCGAAGAGAGATTGGACATGGAAAATTGGCTAAAAGAGGTTTGTCCGCAGCGCTTCCAACTCAAGAGGATTTTGATTATACAATTCGCTTAGTATCTGAAATTACTGAATCAAATGGATCAAGCTCAATGGCATCTATATGTGGTGGAACTATGGCAATGATGGATGCAGGAGTTCCAATGACAGATCATGTTGCTGGAATAGCTATGGGGTTAATTAAAGAAGATAATCGAGTTGCAGTATTAACAGACATTCTCGGTGATGAGGATCATTTAGGCGATATGGACTTTAAAGTCGCTGGCACGGACAATGGAATAACAGCACTTCAAATGGATATTAAAATTACAGGTAATACTGCTGAGATTATGCAGGTAGCTCTTTCTCAAGCAAAAGAGGGTATTGATCATATTCTAAAGATTATGAAAAAAACCTTAAAGGCGCCAAGAACTGAAATGTCAAAATATGCTCCACAAATTCTAACTATCAAAATTCATCCAGATAAAATTCGTGATGTGATTGGTAAGGGAGGAGCAGTAATCAAAGGATTAGCTGCAGATACAGGCGCTACAATTGATATTGATGATGACGGTTTGGTTAAGGTAGCTTGTGCTGATGGGAAATCTGGGCAAGATGCTATTGATAGAATTAAGGAGATTACCGCTGATGTTGAAGTTGATCAGATCTATGATGGAAAGGTTATAAAAATCTTAGATTTTGGTGCAATTATATCTCTTCTTCCAGGTAAAGATGGATTACTTCATATTTCTCAAATAGCTCATGAAAGAATTAAAGCTGTGAAAGATCACTTATCTGAGGGTGATGAGGTGAAGGTTAAGGTTATAGAAGTTGATGATAAAGGTCGTGTAAGAGTAAGTGCTAAAGCACTTATAGATCCTCCAAAGCCTGAAGAAAAGAAGGATGAGGAATAATAATCTTAGTTTTTTATAAAAAACCCGGAAATCCGGGTTTTTTATTTTGCCACTTGTTTTTCTCGAATTTCGTCCAATGTCTTACAATCAATACAAAGAGTAGCCGTGGGCCTTGCCTGTAAACGATTTAAACCAATTTCTTCGCCACATTGCATACAATATCCATAATCGTCATTTTCAATCAGTCTTAATGTATCATTAATTTTCTTAATTAATTTTCTTTCTCGATCGCGATTTCTAAGTTCTAAGGCCATATCTGACTCTTGACTTGCCCTATCATTCGGATCCGCATAAGAGGTAACTTCGTCTTGCATATGAGAAACAGTTCTATCTATATCATGGCTAAGTTCAATTTTCCAATCATTAAGAATTTTAATAAAATGTCTAAGTTGAGCCTTGCTCATATATTTTTCATTTTTTTTAGGAGTGTAAGATTTAAACTGTTTCA
>CALKDJ010000083.1 GCA_938084195.1 uncultured Methylophilaceae bacterium | reverse complement strand
TGTACACATTATTTTTATATTAAAAATATTGTGGAGGAATATTTTAAAAAGCCTGTAAAAATTATAGACACTGGAGGAGCAGTGGCAAAGCAAGCTCTTAACATACTAAAGAAACATAATTTACTTAATAACAAAAAAGATAAAAATCCATTAATTTATTCTAATAGCTCGTCGAATATCAACAAAGTAATAGAGAGACTAATGCCTATTAATAATGATCAGTTATTATTCAGCAAGGACTTTAACATTTAGGCGATATAAGTCAGCCAATTTTTATATTGCTCGTTCTCTCCCTGGACAATATCAAAATATAGGGATTGAATTTTATCAGTAATCTCGCCCTTAGAGCCATTCCCAATGTTTCTTCGGTCTAATTGTTTGATGGGCGTTACTTCTGCAGCGGTTCCTGTAAAGAAGGCTTCATCAGCGGTGTATATCTCATCACGAGTTAGATTTTTTTCCATAACCTCAATACCAAGATCATTTGCTATGGTAATTACAGAATCTCGTGTAATACCCTCAAGTGCACTTGAAAGCGATGGTGTAAACAACTTACCATTCTTTACGATAAATATATTTTCCCCTGAACCTTCACATACATAACCCTGAGTATCTAGGAGTAATGCTTCATGATAACCGTCGGAGGTGGCTTCTTGATGAGCAAGTATAGAGTTCATATAGTTACCATTGGCCTTTGCTTTACACATTGTTGCATTTACATGATGTCTCGAAAAGGAAGAGGTTTTTACATTAATACCTTTATCAATAGCTTCTTTTCCCATGTAAGCTCCCCAGCTCCAAGCAGCAACAATTAGATGTGTAGTTAATTTATCTGCTGATATACCCATTGCTTCAGACCCATAAAATGCCATTGGTCTTATGTAAGCAGATTTCAAGTTGTTTTCTTTTACAGATATTTTTTGGGCCTCATTAACTTCACTTTTAGTGAACGGCATTTTCATTCCTACTATGTGAGCTGAGTTAAAAAGCCTATTTGTATGATCTTCAAGACGAAAAATAGCAGTACCTTGTTTTGTTTCATAAGCTCTAACACCCTCAAAGACTCCCAGTCCATAGTGGAGGGTATGTGTTAGTACATGAGTTTTTGCATCCCTCCAAGGTACAAGCTCTCTGTCGTACCATATCAAGCCATCTCTATCTTCCATTGAATTAGGTATTGCCATATTAATCCTTTTATATTGAACCGAAGTCATTTTTTATTGACATAAGTTAGCATGATAAAATGAATTATCGTTTAGAGGAACATATATGTTTAAAAAAATAGTATTTAGTAGTCTGTTTTTTCTCCTATCAAGTTGCTCAAATAGTCAGGATTATAAGTTTAACGGTTCAGATATGACCTCTTACGACCTTGACCCAAGCTTTGAATTAACTTCTCACAAGGGCGATTTAAAAACAGTAGGTGATTTCAAAGGATATGTCGTTGCTCTTTTTTTTGGGTTTACCCATTGCCCTGATGTTTGCCCTACATCTATGCAAGAATTAAAGCTTATTAAGAAAAATTTAGGCCAACAAGGTAAAGACTTCCAAGTATTATTTGTAACATTAGATCCTGAAAGAGATAGTCAGAGTTTATTAAAACAATATGTGCCATCCTTTGATGCAAGTTTCATTGGTCTTACAGGAACCAAAGACCAAATTAAAAAAATTGCACAACAATATAAGATTTTTCATCAAAAAGTTGGTGATGGTAAGTCATACACAATTGATCACTCATCTGCCATATACCTTTTGGATAAAGATGGCATGATAAGGGTGAGGTATCCTTATGGATCGTCTGTTAAGGGGATGATTGAAGATATTAAGCATTTAATATCAGTCTAATTTATAAAGAGCCAGCCCTTTTTCTTTTAGATAAGATTCTGCTTGATTATATTGTGGAAATACATCTCCCACTAAATTCCAAAATTCCTTGGAATGATTCATATATTTGAGGTGGCATAATTCATGGCAGATTACATAATCAATAATATTTAAAGGTGCTTGAATTAATCTCCAATTCAACCTTATATCTGCCTTATTATTACATGTCCCCCATCTAGTTTTTGCATTTGAAATATAGACTTTACGAATCACAAATTTATTTTTCTTACAATAAATTTCAATTCTTGACTCAAATTTTTTTAATGCATATTTTTTTAGCCATGCAAGAAAAAAATCTTTGAGTTGTTTGCTGCTATCGTTCTCTTTAAAAGTAAAAAAACAAATATTATTACTAACTTTAATTTCTTTTTTATTGCCAGACTTCATGCGTATAACTATTTCGTTATCCAATAAGCTAAATCGAGCATTATCTTTGATAACAAATGCAGGAAATTTAGGTCCAATCGATTGTATTTTAGAAACAATCCATTCGCTTTTTTTTCTGAGCAATTCTTGTATGCGTCGCTTGCTCATAAAAACAGGGGCATGCACAGTGAGACCATTTATGGAAACTTTCAAACCTAAAGATCGCCTATGAGTTTTTTTTATGTTGTATTCTAATTGCTCTCCATTTGCGAGCACTATTGAATCTTTTGAATTAAAATTAAACATTTAATTTAAGCATAGCTCGTTCTATCCAATCTTGGGCTTTACTATTCAGTTCTTCTGCCTTTAATCCATGAGATTTTATTGGACTTCCTATAGTAATTTTGATTTGCCCAGGTTTTTTAATAAAAGAATTTTTTGGCCAATAAAAGCCAGCATTATGAGCTACTGGAATAACATCTAATTTTGATTGGGTAGCTAACCAAGCGCCACCGATATGATATTTTCTTTTCTCCATTGGTTTGGTTCTCGTGCCTTCAGGAAAAATAACTACAAAAAAACCTTTTTTAATACGATCTAAACCTTGTTTAAGGATCTGATCCAACGCTTTACGTCCCGCACCTCTGTCAATAGCTATGGGAGAGGTCATTGCTAATCCCCAGCCAAAAAAAGGCAACCACAATAATTCTCTTTTTAGTACCCAAACTTGGGGTGGGAAAATTATTTGCAATGCTAATGTTTCCCATGCCGATTGATGCTTTGAAAAAATAACACACGGTTTTTTTGGAATATTTTTGGCCCCAGATACCTTGAAGCTTAAATTGCATGTTATTTTTAGCCATCCAAGCATTGATCTTGCCCAAATAGAAATAAATTTATTTCTATTAATCGGACTAAGAAAAATCGAACAAATCGCAAAAAAAGTGAAGGGGACTGTAAAGATAAACATTCCAATTTGGAAAACCAAAGAACGAATAATAGTGATCATCTAAAGCCCTTCAATAATCTTATTTGATGCTTCAAATAGGTTATCAAATATCAATGTATTTTTTGGGTATTTTTGCTCACGTAAAGTACTTTCACCATTTCCAGTTTTTACTAAAATAGGTTGTGCATTTACCTTTTCATAAGCTTGTAAATCTCTTAGTGAATCTCCAATCGCAGGAATCCCTTTCAAAGATATTGAAAATCTTTTTTGAATTTCTATTAACATACCTGCATTAGGTTTTCGGTCTTCGTGATTATCATCATAGCTGGGGCAATAAAAGATTGCATCAATTGAACCACCCACATCAGATAGCATGCTTATCATTTTGGTGTGAATATTATTGAGTGCTTCAATATCAAAAAGCCCTCTTCCAATTCCTGATTGATTAGAAACTAAAGCGACGGCAAAATCATTTTGATTTAGTAAAGCTATTGCTTCTAGACTTCCAGGAATTGGAATCCATTCATTGGGACTTTTAATGTAATTGGCACTGTCTTGATTTATGACTCCATCCCGATCTAAGATAACTAGTTTCATTAACTTGATAATTT
The DNA here is from genome assembly GCA_938084195.1 of uncultured Methylophilaceae bacterium. The sequence continues at coordinate 843 of CALKDJ010000083.1, read as the reverse complement.
TGATATATCAGCCACACAATTCATTTCTTTGTGTAATTGAATTAAAAGATTATGACGGTTTGCTCTTATATCTTTATTCTCAGCATTAACCATAATTTTTTCAAAAAATGAATCAATGGGATCTTTAAGCTCTATAAGCATGGTAAGAGCCTTTGTATAATTATTTACTTTTAATGCCCCGCTTATTTCCTTGCTGGTTTTGTTTAAAGCTTCATATAAATTATTTTCTTCGGTTTCTTGAAAAAGCTTTGTATCAATTTTTGTATTTTGATTTACATCATATTTTTTGAGTATATTGGTAACTCTTTTGTTGGTTGCAGCGAGAATATCTGATTCATCAAACGCTGTAAAAGTTTTCACCGCATCCAATCGATCAATAATATCATGCAGTTTTGAGGGCATTACCCCTGCAACTGCATCTACTTGTTGAGAGCTATATCCATTATCTTTTAAATAGTTCACTAATCGGTCGTTAATAAATTCTTTTAATTCATGAGATTTAGTACTGCTTTTTGATGGATAAAATACATCAATCATTTCAACAACATCAAGAGAGATTTTTTTCTCAATTAAAATTCTTATTAGGCCTATAGCATTTCTTCTCAAGCCAAATGGATCTTTCACCCCAGAAGGCTTTTCATTAATTGAAAAAAGACCAATAAGATTCTCCGTTTTCTCTGCTAATGACAACATATCTCCTAGCAGATCTCTAGGAAGTTCATCACCAGAAAATTTTGGCTTATAGTGATCCTCAATTGCATTTGCGAAGCTTTGTGTATGTGCCTCTTCGATTGCGTAATACCTACCTATAATCCCTTGAAGATCGGGAAATTCACCAACCAT
>CALKDJ010000082.1 GCA_938084195.1 uncultured Methylophilaceae bacterium | reverse complement strand
CTATTCGTGTTTTTCCAAATTTTGAAGGTGTAAGCGGTGCAACCTATATCACTTTTGGTGTAACTTTATGGTTTTTGTTGGCCGGATGTGTTCAGGTCCCAATAAAAGTAATTAGTTCGCGAAATAATGAGTCTATGAAGACAAATTTCCCACTAAGTACATCCATAGTATCTGAATTTGCACAACTAATTTTTGATAGCATTATTAGAGTATTTCTCGTCTTAATTATTATCTTTTATACGGAGAGTTGGCCCTTTATGCAGACTTTTATTTTACCTTTGATTCTATTGCCCGCACTACTTTTATTTACTGGGATTGGTTTGTTGTTGGGTATTTTAAATGTAATTTTTAACGATATATCACGCATAGTAACAATTATGTTGCAATACGGTATTTTTGTAAGTGGCGTAATTTTCCCATTAAATAATACTGGAGTATTATCAATTTTTAATACATATAACCCATTTGCAGTATTTATTGATGCAAGCAGATCTATAGTTTTTCAAGGAGATATTAATAATTTGAACTCTTATATAATGGCTTCAATTTTTGCAGTTATAGTATTTATATTTGCTATTCGTTCTTTTTATATAATGGAATACAGATTGAGAGGGATTAATTAAATACTGATGAATCCAAATAATATTATTGAAGTAAATCAAGTTTCAAAATTATATTCAAGAAAACAGACTTCAACTCGAAGTAGATTATTCGCTACATTTGCACGCTCATCAATGGGGCTTATTCCAAAACCACCTAATAATTTAGAAAGTGGTGAGTTCTGGTCTTTAAGCGATATTAGCTTTTCCTTAAAACGGGGAGAGGCATTAGGCGTTATTGGTCATAATGGAGCCGGGAAAACAACACTTCTAAGAGTATTAGCCAATCAGTTATTGCCTGATAAAGGCGAGATTCGAATTTTAGGAAAAATTAATTCAATGATTGACCTAACTGCTGGATTTCAAATGAGCCAAAGTGGGAGCAGAAATATTTATCTTAGAGGTGCAATGTTAGGGAGAGGAAGGGCAGAAGTAATGGCAACTTATGAGGATGTAGTTGATTTTGCGGAACTTGGTGATGCAATTGATGCTCCTGTATCGACTTACAGTTCTGGTATGTTAATGCGCCTAGCTTTTTCAATTATGATAATGTCTAGACCAGATTTATTATTGATTGATGAAATTTTATCTGTTGGAGATTTTGCCTTTAGACAAAAATGCCTTTCAAGAATGCGTGAGATGCGAGAGCATGCAGCCTTTGTCTTGGTGTCACACTCCATGGAAAATATTAGAATTTTTTGTGATAAAGTCATGGTTTTAAATAAGGGGAAGATGATTTTCATAGGAAAACCAGAAGAGGCGATTAAAGTTTATGAAAGCAACGCTTTCAAAAACAAATCAAGCAAAAGCAAAAGCAAAAGCAAAAGTCACATATTAGACCCACAGTTTCATAATAAAAAATTAATTGAAAATGTTGAGCACCACTGGTGTGATAAAGATGGAAAATTTATCACAGATATTAATACTGATGAGACACTATATTTAGAAGTATCATTTGTAGCAAAATATAAAATTAAACAGCTCAGGATTGGAGTTCCAGTATGGACTGAAGCTGGAGAATATGTTACTGGATTTTCTACTGAACTCCATTATGAAAAATTTGAAGTTAAACCAAAAGAGAAATTTTCAATAATACTTAAAGTCCCAAATTTAAATTTAAATCCAGGTAATTATTTTGCAAATTGTGCAGTTACTGATGGTTTGGAATTCTTATATAGAAAAGAGATTAAAGAACTTAAAGTTTCTTCAAGGAAACAAAATCCGTTTTGGGGTGTTGTTTCAACTCCACATACATGGCAAATAAAGGAGAGAGATTAATTGAAAGAACCAAAGTTTTATAGAATATTTGATTACAACAAAAAATTACTTCCAAATAAACACTTGGCCTTGCTAGAAGAGGGCGTAAAAACAATCGATCAGGCAAGAAAGATATCTGGTGCGTCGGTAGGTTATCCGGGTTGGAATTTAATTTACTATCTTTTACTTAGCCACTTAGATAAAAATCGAGATGAAGGTGAGGACACCAGGGTTTATGGAGCTCTTAAAGATATTAAAAGAAAATACGGTGGAAACTTTATAAATCTAGAGTTTGTATCTTGGTTTACTCCTGGGATGGTTATTTGGTCGAAAAATAAATAAACATAATGAAGAATTCATTATATTCGATTGCAGAAAAATGAAGATTGTATTATTACCAATTTTTAATGACGTTTCAAAACTAACAGATCATTACTACAGATTGTATTGGTACTTATATCCTTTACGAAAACATATTTCCCGAATCACTTTATTTTACGATTGTGATTATGTTAAAAATCCTCCTCCACCATATCTAAATTCAGATTTACTTAGTATTAGTAAAAAGTTATCAATGGTGAATATGATACGTACTAGAGGTCTTTCTGATTGTGAAAGGGCTATCAAAGAAAGTGATGTTGTATTGGTCTGGAAAATAGATAGTCAACAAAATGATAAAATACCTTTAAGCTTTAAATCCCTTGTAAAGGGCAAGTATATTGCTAGGATAGATCACGATAACGAACGTCATGCAGGTTCATTTTATTTAAAGTTAGCCGATCTATTCCCAAAAGAAATTAAGCAATGGACAGCACGTTCAAATAAAATTTTTAATAAAATTTATAATCATTGTAGAAGTGAAATAGGTTATATATTTGGTACAGGTCCAAATTTATCTCTGGTAAAAAACTACAATTTTCTTCCAGGTAAAAGCATAGTTTGTAATAGCATGGTCCGTAATCGAAACTTGCTTGATAGATTACAGCCTTCAATTATTGTAATGGCAGATCCAATTTTTCATGCAGGCCCATCATCATATGCTGCTTCATTTAGAACAGCACTAATCGAGGCACTAGATGCTTATAGCTCATTCTTAATAGTCCCTATGAGAGATTATCATATTTATCTAGAGTATTTACCATCAAGGTTTCATAATAAAATTTCAGGCATTCCATTTAAAAATCAGGAAGCACCAAATCTAGATTTATCTAAAAATTTCTACGTCACATCAACTGCAAATATATCAACATTATTTTTAATACCTCTTGCTTCAACCCTTTTTAAAGAAGTTGAAATGTCAGGTTTTGATGGGAGACCACTTGATGATAATAAGTATTTTTGGAAGTTCGATCCATCATCCCAATTTAATGACCAAATGGATTTAATTAAGGAAGCACATCCCGCTTTTTTTGATATCGACTACAATGATTACTATTTAACTCACTGTGAAACAATAAATAAGTGGATCAAATTTTCTGAAAAAAAAGGTTGTAAATATACTAGTATTACCCCATCTCACATCCCACCATTGAGAGATCGTTATAATGATTTTTTATTTAACGATACTGAAATTAAAGAATTAGTAATGATTGATCCTGATGGCTTAAATGACTCAGGTCATTTCATCTCAATGGATGATAATTTAAATCGTGCATGCGAAGAAAAAAAAATTAGATTTTCTGTCTTTTCAAATATAAAGTGTTCGAAAAACGTTACTGATTCAAGACCTTTTTTTAATAAAGTTTTTAGTGTTCATTCATGGCAAATAGGCATTAGTGCTGAGGGATCAAAATCTAAAGACTTGAAAGCTTTTTCTTATGAATTAAATAGAGCATTGTCTCTGCGTGCAGATAGTGGAATAAATTACAATACACATCTTTACATGTATTGTGGAAGCCTTCTGGCAGCAGAATTACTGTTAGATGTTATAAAAAAATTCAATAATGTATCTGCTACTGTTTGTTTATTTTGGCTTGCTTTTATTGATTACAAAAACCCAAAATATATTTTACGCTGGAGAGATTTTATTTCTAGCTGTCAGAAAAATGAAAAAATATCGTTAATTTCCCCTACAAAAAAACTTTCAGAGAGTATTAAGAGAATATTTGATGAAGAGTTAGAGGTTATGCCACATCCAAGTACAACGTTTTCTGATAATCATGTAACTAGATTTATTGATGAGTGTAAATCAAAAAGATCCAAGATTTCCAATAAAGGAAATATTAATGTAATTTTTCCCGGAGGAGTAAGGCTAGAAAAAGGTATTCATATAACTGCAGATATAATTTCACATAGACATAAAACTAACCAAGTAAATATAAATAATACTAAAGTAAAAATTAACAATATTGTTAGATTACCAGATCTAAAAATTGAAAAATCACTTCAAAATTATATAGAAGTTATCAAAAAATCAGATTGTAAAATCAATTCAGATAAAATGAATGATAAGGAATTCTCTGAATTTTTACAAAGTGGAGATATTGCAATATTACCTTATCAATCACCAATTTTTTCTGAAAGAACTTCTGGGTTATTAATTGATTTGCTATATTTAGGTGTCCCTGTCATAGTCTCGAAAGGTACATGGTTATCTGAAATAGTAAATCGGTATAAGATTGGTATTGTTGTGAATAACAATGAATCTTCTTATTATTATGATGCTATTATAGAGCTCATATCAAAATATAGTATTTACATTAGTAATATTGAAAAAGCAAAAGTTGAATATTTTAAAAATAATAGTTGGAGGGGAGCGGTAAATTTTTTGATAAAGAAAGATAATAATAGGCATCCAAATGCTGAACCAAAAAAATATTTGAAAGAACAACGGGCTTCTCTAGATGAATCAGAAATAATTTCAAAACTTTGTGATCATTTACCACAAAATTCAATAATGATTGATGTTGGAGGGCATCATGGATCTTCACTCGCTTATTTCCATAGAATGAACTGGAAAATATTTGTATTTGAACCTGACTCTCAGAACAGAAAAAATTTAACTGATAGATTCGGAAATAATAAACAAATAAAAATTGATCCACGCGCGCTTTCAGATAAAAGTAAGAAAAATGTTGAATTTTTTACTTCGAAAGATAGTACAGGCATTTCAGGTATGCTATCTTTTCATAAATCCCACAAAACTTCCTATACAGTTAATGTTACAACTGTTGCTAATATTGTTAAAGAAAATAAAATTAAGCATATTGATTTTTTAAAAATAGATGTTGAGGGCTTTGATTTTTCAGTTATAAAAGGCGTTCCTTGGAACAAAATTAAGCCAGATGTAATTGAATGTGAATTTGAGGATGCTAAAACAAAAATACTAAACCACACATGGAGTGATATTTGTGATTATTTGGTTCAGAAGGGTTATACAGTTTATGTAAGTGAATGGCATCCAATTGAACGATACGGAATACAACATGACTGGTTTGGTATAAAAAAATACCCTTGTGTTTTAGAAGATGAACTGGCATGGGGAAATCTCTTAGCGTTCAGGGATGATCCAGGCTTATCAAAAATTAATAACTTAGTTGAGTCTTTGGTCAAGATAAAAACCCCTGAAGCTTCCTTAGTAAATGATCCTCAAAAT
>CALKDJ010000081.1 GCA_938084195.1 uncultured Methylophilaceae bacterium | reverse complement strand
ATAATCGGATCAGCGAGATTATCTAAGCCACTTAGACGAAGAATAGTATCTTGAAGCATGGTTTTGTCGCCAACTAAAGGTAAATACTGCTTAGGATAATGCTTGCGGGACATTGGCCAGAGCCTTGTCCCAAAGCCACCTGAGAGAATAACTGGAATTATTTGCATTTCAAATCAATTTATTAAGTGTTTAGTAAATGGTATTGGCAATTGAAGCTCGATAAGGAATGTTTCATTATGATAAACAATGAATGCTATTTTGTATTAATTTTCATCAAATTTTGTACCTTTTTAATCTGGGCATATTGAAGATTACAAGCTATCATTAAAACTTAAGGTATTAGTAGCGTAATAAGTTTAATATTCCCGTTTCCGCACCTTAACCTCCTCATGTATCGACGCTGAGAGCTCATCAATCTCAGACTTGATTTCCTCATACTCTTCTTTCTTACGCCTCAAAAAGTTAATACCTAGCTTTGTTTTTAAGGTAATCCCTTCAGAAGTCAGAAAATAAACGTATCCCGACTTATTTGGGTTACGTTTGAAATTCCCCATCTTAATACAACCCTTTTGAATAAGTGCTCTAAGGCAGTAGTGAATGGACCCTAAACTTATGCCAAGCTTATTAGCTAGCTCCCGTTGTGTGATATCGGGGTTTTTGTGAACTAGGTCCATCACCCTATAACGCATGCCTAGGTGACGCGTCTTAAGTATGGGTTCATTGGTTTTTTTTACTTTAGCCACGCTACCGCCATACTGTTGGTGTCACAGCATCAAGAAAAATTAAATTGTCTTTTTTGTTCAACATTGAACAGATTAATTTTACCCCGGTAAAATTAAAAAAACAAGAGGTATAATCTGATTATGAACAAATCACAAAAAACAAATGATGACACTCCTTGGTGGGTAGTACAAACCAAACCACAATCTGAATTCACTGCCATGCAACATCTTCAAAATCAGGGCTTAACTCCCTACTGCCCGCTTTTTAAAAAGGAACGTATCCGTGGTCGTCAATTAAAAGTAAAGAACTACCCCCTTTTCCCACGATATGTTTTTGTGGAAGCCAATCCTGCCGCTCACCAAAAAATTCATAAAATTCGCTCGACATTTGGTGTGAGTAAGTTACTGAAGATAGGGGAGGTCCCGATCAAGATCTCCTGCAAATTAATAAATGAATTAAGACAAATGGAAGTAGAAGAATTTGATAAAACACAGTCTGACTTTAAGCCGGGTGATCATGTCAAGATTAAAGAAGGTCTTTACCAACATCTTGAGGCGGTATACCAAATGGATGATGGGCTTGAAAGAGCCGTAGTGCTCCTTTCCATCATTAACAAAAAGACTCCTCTTCGCATTTTCAAACACGCTATCAAAAAAGTTTAGATAAAATCTTTATAGGTTTGATAATGGTTGTTACAAGTTGCTCATAACCATCTACAATCTTCCATCCACTTCACTAGCAGCCAACAAGTATTTTATGTCATAAAGCACATAATTATCCTTACCAAAAGATTTTATTTTATCTAGAGATAACTCTTTAAATTCATCATGTGCCACCGCTAATAATATTGCATCATATTTATCTGCAACAGGTTGATCAATTAGCTTAATACTATACACATCTAAAGCTTCATTCTTATCGACCCATGGATCATACACATCTACATTGCAGTGAAATCCCTTAAACTTTTCAACTAAGTCTACTACTTGCGTATTTCTAAGGTCTGGACAATTTTCTTTAAAAGTAAGGCCCATGATTAATATATTTGCATCTACAACATGAATACATTTTTTAGTCATAAGCTTTGACACTTGATCTGCCACATACGATCCCATTCCGTCATTTAATCTTCGTCCTTCAAGAATTATTTTCGGGTTATATCCAACCTCTTGAGCTTTATGCACTAGATAGTAAGGATCAACACCAATGCAATGCCCACCGACCAAACCTGGTTTAAACGGTAGAAAGTTCCATTTAGTTGCAGCAGCCCTAAGTATTGATTCAGTGTCAATATCTAATTTTTTAAAAATGATAGCAAGTTCATTAATAAGAGCAATATTTACATCTCTTTGAGTATTTTCAATAACCTTGGCTGCTTCAGCTATTTTAATACTTTCAGCCTTGTGCGTTCCGGCAATAATAATTTTTTGATATAGCTCATCAACCTCAGAAGCAATTTCAGGAGTTGAACCTGCTGTTACCTTTTTAATGTTAGTGACACGGTGATTCTTGTCACCTGGATTGATTCTTTCTGGTGAGTAGCCACAGTAAAAATCTTTGTTAAAAACCAAGCCTGACTGCTCTTCAAGAATTGGAACACAAACCTCTTCTGTAGCGCCTGGATACACAGTAGATTCATAGATTACAATATCACCTTTTTTAAGAATGCTACCAACAGCCTGGCTAGATTTTTCTAACGGGGTAAAATCAGGTTTTTTCTTTTTATCAATTGGAGTTGGGACAGTAATGATAAAAATTTCACAATCACTTAGGTCATCAAGATTTGTTGAGAAACTTAAATAGATTGCATCTTTGAATTCTTCAGACGTTATTTCCAAGGTTGAATCTATACCATCATTAAGATCATTAATTCTGGACTGGTTTATGTCAAAACCAACAACCTCAAACCTTTTTCCAAATTCTACCGCAAGAGGAAGCCCAACATATCCAAGACCTATTAGTGCTATTTTCTTATTTGTCATAATTCAGCTCTAACCAATTTTAAAAATTATTTAATGGGAAATTTAAGAGTTTAATTTCGTTTGAGCATTTAAATTCATACTCTACCGCTATTCATCAGTCTCATCTAGATTTTAGTAAAAGAACCGTCATTTTTTTAGATTTAACCCATATTCAATGAGGTCGCATAGAATATGGCCAATTAAAATGTGCATCTCTTGCACACGCGCAGTAGATTTTGATGGCACAATTATTGACTGCATAACTAACTTAGCTGCCTCACCGCCCCCTTTTCCCAATAAGCCAATTGTTTTGACGCCCTTCTGTTCAGCTACCTTAAAGGCATGCAAAACGTTTTGGCTATTACCAGAGGTTGTAATACCAACTAAAACATCCCCCTCACTGCCTAATGCTTCAACCTGCCTTGAAAAGATATGCTCGTAACCATAATCATTAACGATACAAGTCATAACTGCAGAATCTGCATTTAAAGCTATTGATTTGAGTGGTCTTCTGTCTCCACCGAATCTTCCAACAAGCTCCCCGGCCAAATGTTGGCTGTCTGACGCACTACCTCCATTACCACACCAAAATATGGTCCTATTATTTTTTAAACAACAAATTAATACTTTTGCTACCTCTTCAATTTGCTCACCTAAGTCAGCAACTGAATCAAGGGTATCCCTATGTTCAAACAAATGTTCTTCAATTATTTTTTTCATACAATTTTGGCTTATTTGGCTTATTTGGATTATTTGGATTAAATATATTTAAAAAATATATTAAAAAAAGTTTTTATTTACATTTTAATTTTTTTAATTTAAAAAAATAGCTAGTTAAATATACTACTGTTAAAAGATTTAACCTGTAGGAAAATAAATTAAAGTAATAGTATGTGTTTAAAATTAATACTTACTATTTTGAAAAAACTAAAATTTAACAAATTAAAGATTTAATTATTTTTTTCTAATTGCTCCTTAATTCTTAACTTTTCTTTCTTAAATTTTCTTATCTTTAGATCAGGCACATAGTTTTTAAAACTCAAATCGATGATTTCATCTAACTCTTTATGTCTGCTTTTCAACTGCTTTATATCCATAAAACACCTCCGAAAATTGATTAAAGAATATTATTTAAACTTTTTTAATGGGCTCCTGATAATTTTTTATTACATTTATACTTTATACCCATTTTTTTAATATTTCTACCTTTTAATTTTAAAAAAACCCTGAACAAAAAATTTTATTGATTGTCTTGTACATTAGTAAACTGCAAGGAAATAGGTAAAAGATATTTTTTTAATACAGGTTATTTGACATATAATTATTATTTAATATTTATGTAATGGAAATTCATGAAAGCACTTGTTAAAAGCCATGCAAAAGAAGGTATT
>CALKDJ010000080.1 GCA_938084195.1 uncultured Methylophilaceae bacterium | reverse complement strand
TTTTAGGAGAGAAAAATGGCTTATAGCGATAAAGTGTTAGATCATTACGAAAACCCAAGGAATGTTGGGTCATTCGATAAGAATGATCCTAATGTTGGTACCGGGATGGTAGGTGCGCCAGCATGTGGTGATGTAATGAAGTTACAAATTAAGGTGTCAGATGGTGGAAAGATTGAAGATGCTAAATTCAAAACTTATGGATGCGGTTCAGCAATTGCATCAAGCTCGCTAGTGACAGAATGGCTTAAAGGAAAAACTTTAGATCAAGCATCAGAAATTAAAAACTCAGCTATAGCTGAAGAGCTTGCCTTGCCACCAGTAAAAATTCATTGTTCAGTGCTTGCTGAGGATGCCATTAAGGCTGCCGTGGCAGATTTAAAAGAAAAGAAAAAGTAAAATGGCCATCACCCTTACAGAGAAAGCTGCTCAGAGGGTAGAAAAATACCTAGAATCCCGTGGCAAAGGGGTAGGACTCAAATTGGCAGTAAAAACAACCGGCTGCTCCGGTATGGCGTATGTACTTGAATTTGCTGATGAAATTCCTTCTGATGACCATATCTTTGAAAGTCATGGTATCAAAATTATGGTCGATCCAAAGAGCCTAATCTACATTGACGGTACCGAACTAGACTTTGCTCGAGAAGGCTTAAATGAGGGCTTTCAATTCAACAACCCGAATGTGAAAGATAGTTGTGGTTGTGGTGAAAGTTTTACAGTTTGACGCAAAATTTTTTTGATACATTTAATCTCCCTGTACTTTTTAATATAGATATTGATATGCTAAATCATCAATATAGGACACTGCAAAAAACTATCCATCCCGACCGGTTTGTAAATGCAACCGATGCTGAAAAAAAACAATCGTTACAAAAATCTACCCAAATAAATGATGCCTATCAAGTGCTAAAGGACCCCATTAAAAGGGCGTCCCATATTATAAGCCTTCATCAAGTCCTAAAAGAGAATACTCTTCCGCCAGACTTTTTGATGCAGCAAATGGAATGGGAAGAAGAATTTGAAACAATTAACGATTTGGAACAAATCCAATTATTCTCAGATAAGATTGATGGAGAGAAAAAAATGCTAATGGATTTACTTGCTATGGATCTAGATGAGAAAAAAGACTGGGAATCAGCCACAAATATTATCGGTAAATTAAAGTTTATTACCAACCTCTTTTTAAGAATTCAACAAAAAAAATTATCGATGGATAATTCCTAAATGGCCTTACTGCAAATATCAGAACCTGGTAAAGGTACCCTTCCTCACGAACATCGTCATGCAGTGGGTATTGATCTTGGAACAACAAATTCTCTTATTGCATCAGTAATAAGCGGGCAAGCCACTATTATTCAAGATGAAGATAATGTAAAAATTATTCCGTCCATCGTTCATTACAAAGATAAAGAACTATTGATTGGTGAGTCAGCTAAAAAAAGGCAATTGGACGATCCAAAAAATACCATCTCCTCAGTGAAAAGATTAATGGGTAAAAGTCTTTCTGATGTGAATCCTAAGGACTTTGTTATCGAGCTTGAGGACGGAAACGGAACCATTGGCATTAAGACGAATGTTGGCTTAAAAAGTCCTGTAGAAATATCCGCAGAAATACTAAGACATTTAAGATTGCTTGCTGAAAAAAGATTAGGTCATGAGATTAAAGGGGCGGTAATCACGGTACCTGCATACTTTGATGACGCTCAAAGGCAGGCAACGAAGGATGCTGCCAAAGTTGCTGATATAAATGTATTGCGCTTGATTAACGAACCCACTGCTGCGGCATTGGCCTATGGATTAGAAAAAAAGGTAGAGGGAAATTTTGTTATCTATGACCTCGGTGGGGGCACATTTGATATTTCGATATTACGCCTCGATAAAGGTTTATTTGAGGTAATTGCCACACATGGTGATAGCTCTCTGGGTGGCGATGATTTTGATCAATTGATTGAGCAGTGGATCATTAAGGATGCAAATATCCCTATGGAAGATGTCAAAATCAGGCAACGTATTAAAGAGGTTGCAAGAAAAACTAAAGAATCGCTTACCTCCAAATCTAAAGTAATGATTGATGAATTGGAAGGGATTAATAAAGAATTATCCAAAGAAGCATTCGCAAGCTTATCTGCCCACCTCACTGAAAAAACGATTTCATGCATAAAACTAGCATTACATGATGCCAACCTCACAACTGATCAAATTACTGGGGTGGTTATGGTGGGCGGCTCAACCCGTATGCCAAACATACAAGCGGCAGTTAAAAATTTTTTTGGTATGCCCTTACTCAATAACATTAACCCGGATGAGGTAGTTGCCCTTGGGGCTGCAGAGCAGGCAAATATATTGGTTGGAAATACAAACCATGATCTTTTGTTATTAGATGTAACACCCCTTTCACTGGGTATTGAAACTATGGGGGAAATTGTCGAAAGAATCATCCCAAGAAATTCCACATTACCTGTTGCACTCGCTCAAGAATTCACGACCTACCAAGATGGTCAAACAGGCATGGTCATTCATGTAGTCCAAGGTGAACGTGATTTAGTTAAAGATTGCAGATCCCTAGGAAAATTTACCCTAAAAGGCATCCCTCCTATGGTTGCTGGTGCAGCTAAAATTCGAGTTACTTTTCAGGTTGATGCTGATGGGTTATTATCTGTCTCGGCAAAAGAATTATCGACCGGTGTAGAGTCATCTATTGAAGTGAAACCCTCTTACGGGATAGATGACAAACAAATAAAAGAAATGCTAGCATCCTCATTCTCTTCGGCAGAATCGGACAAAGAAAATAGAGCACTTGCAGAGGTGAAGGTAGAAGGAAAACAAATTATTGCCATGATACAAGAGGCTCTGAACGCCGATAAAGCCCTTCTCAATAAAAATGAAATTGACCTTATATATGAATCAATAAATGAACTTACTAAAATGCTAGAACAATCAGATAGAAATCATATAGAACAAAAAATTACTCATCTTAATGAAGTAACTGCTGAATTTGCCGAAAGAAGAATGGACCATTCAATTAATAAAGCCCTTGCTGGGAAAAAAATCGATACATTGGAGCTTTAATGCCAAAAATAATTGTTTTACCTCACGAAGAATTGTGCCCTGATGGAGATGTTATTGAAGTTGAGAAAGGGACAAGTGTTTGTAATGCTCTTTTAAAAAATGATATTGACATTGAACATGCCTGTGACCAGGTATGTGCATGCACTACCTGCCATGTCATTATAAAAGAGGGTTTTGATACCCTTGAGCCTTCCGATGAAAACGAGGACGATATGCTAGATAAAGCATGGGGTCTCACGCCAGAATCACGATTATCATGCCAAACTATTGTTGAGGAGGACCTGACTATAGAAATCCCCAAATACACCATTAATCTTGCAAAAGAAGGATAA
>CALKDJ010000079.1 GCA_938084195.1 uncultured Methylophilaceae bacterium | reverse complement strand
GAACGCTGGTAAATATTCCTGAAGTAACTGCGTCAGTAGTATTCAGACTTGGGAATGAGTTTTTACCTAGTTCTGTGTCTATAAGGTTTGTACTATTATTTAGCATAGCGAGACTAATCGCTATGCCAGGTAAAATCATTCCCCCTCTAAAATGTAATTTTTTATTTTTATCTAATGCAATCAAATCAATTGTGATAGCAGTACCTGCATTAATAACCAATAATGATTCTTCATATCGCTTCCAAGCTCCCAGAGCTGTAAGCCAACGATCCACACCTAATTGAGAAATATCTTCATAGTCATTAATCATGATATGGTTGGATTGGGTATCAACCTCAATGAGTGGGCACTTAAATCTTGCGGTACTTTTTTTTATTTTTTCTAAGACGATTTTATGATTAACATTCGATACAAGAATTTTTTTTAAAGATTCAATTTGTGAAAAATCAATATCCATGAAATTTCCCACCAAGATATCACCAGTGAGTAATGTATTTTTTGCATCACGATGCTGCCATTTGATGCGCGTGTTTCCTATATCAATGAGAAGATACATTATGTGGTACTCCTAACTGTAATTTCACCAGAGGCGAATATTTTAACTCCATCCTCAGTCAAAACCTCTAAGGATCCTGCATCGTTCACGCCCTGAGATCGACCTTGGATGGTGCTTCCATCGCCAGATGAAATATTCACTACTTGGTCATGAAAAGCATCATAACTTATCCACTCTTCTCTCAGACTACTAAATCCTGATTCCTCGAAGACAGCTAAAACTTCAGCAAGATCTCTTATAATAATAGCCAAAAAATCATTTGGATTTACTATTTCATTTGTCCATTCAATCAGGCTAGTCGCTGGTTGATCAATCTTTGCAATTTGTTTTTTTGAAAGATTAAGGTTGATTCCAACACCAATAATAGCCGTACTTTGGCCGTCCATATCGCCTTGCAGTTCAATTAAGATCCCAGCAAGCTTCTTGAAAATACCATCTTCTTTTATAAGCACATCGTTTGGCCATTTGAGCAAAGCTGGATGAATATTAATTTTTTTTAAACTTCTAATTAACGCTACCCCTACCACTAAACTTAGCCCAGATAATGCTGCAGCTCCTTTGGTAAATCGCCATAAAAAAGAAAAAGTAAGGTTTTCGCCAAGTGCTGATTGCCACTGACGCCCTCTTCGCCCCTTACCATGTGTTTGAATATTGGTAACCACACATGATGCATGAGGATATCCACCAACAGCTTCTTTTTTTAAATAGTCATTAGTTGAATCAACAACATCTAAGACCTTTACATTAAACAAATTGGCCATTTCACCAATTGCATTTTTTACCTTATCCTCTTCAATCAATATTAAAGGCTGTGTGAGGCGATAACCCTTTCCTCTAACCGAGAAGATTTCAACTCCCAACTTTTCAGCACCAGCTAATGCATGCCAGATTGCTACCCTAGACACATTAAAGTGTCTCGCCATAGCTTCTCCAGAGTGGAATTTACCATCAGATAGAACTGATAAAACCGGAAATAATAAATTACTCATGGTGGTTTTTTAAAAAATAATATGAATCATACCACGCTATTATTACTCGATTAATAACTACGATTCAGTGTAAAATATGGTTCATATGTCTGATTATTCTCACAAAGAAAATACTCCATCTAATTTTATTAGAGCTATTATTGAAAAAAACTTAGCTCAAAATTTATACGTAAATAAAAAATGGGGGGGCTCGCCTGGAGATGCCAAACATCATGAAAAGGGTAATGTAGATAAAGCAAAAATACGCACCCGTTTTCCTCCTGAACCTAACGGGTATCTTCATATAGGTCATGCCAAAAGTATTTTTTTAAACTTTGAATTAGCCAAAAACTTTAATGGAGTATGTCATCTTCGTTTTGATGATACCAATCCTGAAAAAGAAACTGAAGAATACGTAAAAAGTATCAAGGACAATGTAAGTTGGTTAGGTTTTGATTGGTCAGGGCACGAATATCATGCAAGTAATTATTTTGATTTTATGTTTGAAGCTGCCAAATCTTTAATTAGTTCAGGGCACGCCTATGTTGACCAACAAACTGCAGATGAAATAAGAGAAAATCGCGGTACCCTCACTTCACCAGGAAAGAATTCACCATGGCGTGACCATGATATAGATTATCATTTGAATCTTTTTAATGAGATGAGAGAAGGTAAGCACAAGGATGGAAGTATGGTGGTCAGAGCTAAGATAGATATGGCTTCACCAAATATAAATCTTCGTGATCCTGCAATATACCGTATCAAAAATACCCAACATCATAGCACTGGAAGTAAATGGTGTATTTATCCGATGTATACCTTTGCCCACCCAATTGAAGACGCTCTCGAAAGAGTTACCCATTCAATTTGTACGCTAGAATTTGAAGACCAACGTCCCTTTTATGATTGGGTTTTGGAGCGATTAAAAGAAAATGCCCTGCTTGACGATCCCCTACCAAAACAATATGAGTTTGCTAGGCTTAACCTTACCTATGTAGTGCTATCAAAAAGAAGATTGATAGAGCTTGTAGAAGGTAATTTTGTTGACGGATGGGATGATCCTCGTATGCCAACAATAGTTGGTGCTAAAAGACGTGGGTATACTCCTGACGGATTTCGTTTGTTTACAGAACGTATAGGAGTTTCAAAAGCTGATTCGTGGATAGATTACTCAACACTAGAGGATTCTATGCGGGAGGTGCTTAATATAAGCTGTGATAGAAGGGTAGCTGTTCTAGACCCAATAAAACTAATAATAACTAATTATCCTGAGAATAATGAGGAGGATTGTTTTGCACCGAATCATCCGCAAGATAGTGAACGAGGCAAACGTAAAATTAAATTAGCTCGTGAATTATGGATTGAACGTGGCGATTTTATGGAAGAACCAGTAAAGAAATATTTTAGATTGTTTCTAGGCAATCAAGTAAGGCTTCGATATGGCTACGTCGTCACATGCACAGGTTTTGAAAAGGACCAAAATGGAAAAATACAAACTGTACTCTGTGAATATATTGATGATACAAAATCCGGCACGCCTGGAGCAGATAGCATTAAAGTAAAAGGGAATATACATTGGGTATCGGTAAAACATTGAATTAAAGCAACCATAAATCTATATGATCGTTTATTTAAAGAAGAGCAACCTGGTAAAACTAAATCTTCCTATTTAGATGATATCAATCTTGAATCAAAAAAAAATATCACTGTGATTCTTGAGGAAAATTGTGTCAACTCATCTGCTATGGATCAGTTTCAATTTGAACGCCATGGTTATTTTATTTGCGACACAAAAAGTACAAAACAATCTATTATATTTAACAGAACTGTAACATTAAGAGATACTTGGAAGTAAGATTATCGGAGTTTAAAAGCGACAGGAACAAATACTTTGAATGTTTCACTTTTGATATTATTTGCTTTCGGAAGTGGTTGAGCACGCTCAATCATTGCAACGGCTTCTTTATTTAACACTTCATATTTACTTTCATTAATTACCTTAATATTCAATATTTTAGAATTTTTATTTAATGTTAATTCTAATAAAATATCACCCTCCCAAATTCTTCTTTGAGCAATTCTTGGATATTTTTTAAAAGCAGAAATATGTCTCGTTAGTAAGGCTCCATAACTTTCTATCGCCTTTTGTTGAGCCCTAACATCAATTGATTTTTCAGGAACCACTGTACTATTTTGTATAGGAATTGTATTAGCAATATCAGGCTGAATATCTTCGATCTCTTGTACCATTGGCTCAGGAATGGGATCAAATTTAATTGGCTCCACTGGTAGAATTTCTGGTAATTTTTCTACAGGCTTTGGTTTTATTATTGGTTTAGGTTTTATTATTGGTTTTGGCTCAGGAATAGGATCAAATTTAATTGGCTCCACTGGTTGAATTTCTGGTAATTTTTCTACAGGTGGTGGAGGTTGTATTATTTTTTCTAAAACAATATCTATCTCTAGTGGAATATCAATTGGCTTCTTATTAATTTGTACATTCATAATAATTAATGAATGTAGGATAGTGGATAAAATTATTAACCACTTTAAATCAATTGATTGAAATGAATGTGTCTGTGCGAACATAAATAGTGTTTAAATTTAACAACCTCATATTATAAGGGAATATTGGTATTTTCATCCAATTCTTAATTAGATATGTAATGCTTATATTCTAACCAAAAAAAAACCCCATCAATCGATGGGGTTTTAAATATAGTAGCTTGGCAGTGTCCTACGTTCGCATAGAAAAGACTACA
>CALKDJ010000078.1 GCA_938084195.1 uncultured Methylophilaceae bacterium | reverse complement strand
ATTATCTTTTAGCCCACCCAATACATATAAACTTAAAAATAGAATGGTAATCATGATTGCCATAAACTTTTTTACATGATTCATTTTAAAATGCCCTAATTCATGTGCAATAACTGCCTCTATTTCTTTATGGGTAAGCTTGTCTAAAAGAGTATCAAAAAATATGATGCGTTTTGTTTTTCCAAAACCACCAAAAAAGGCATTACCGTGTGAGCTGCGAAGGGAGCCGTTCATGATAAAAAGCCCTTGCGATTCAAAGCCACATTTCTTTAGTAGCTTTTCAATGATGACTTTTAGTTTCTTATCCTCTAAGGGCGAAAATTTATTTTTCAGTTGCTGCAGAAGAGGCCCTAATGCCGACATAATGATAATTACACTACTTAAAAATACCCATAGCCAGAACCACCAGGAGCTACCAAGCGCTGAAATAATCCATAGAGAAATGTACATGATAACGAATGTAACGGCTGCAGTAGTAGTTAAATCAATAAGCACATCACTGATAAAGGTTTTAGTTTTAGTTTTATTGAATCCAAATTTTTCTTCAATAACAAACGTACTATAAAAATTACTTGGTATTTCTATTGCGGATAGTAGGACTGCAAGGATGGTAACAACAAGAGAACCACCAATTAGTGAAGTAACATCCATATGGTTAAAGAAGCTATTAAGTTGGTTAATACCTCCACCAATAGTTAAGTAATAGGTAATAAGGGCGGAAATAACTAAACCAAAAGATCCAAATTGTGTTTTAGCAACAGTGTAGTCTGCTGCCTTTTTATGATCCTTCAATTTAATATTTTTAGCAAAAGCTTCTGGGACTTTATTTTTATTCTTACTAACAAAATTTATTTGTCTTTTATTGAGCCATAATTCAAAAATTGCGGCAAATAAAATTATAAAAATAAAAAAATACTGGTAATTGATTGTCATTAATAATAGTTCTATGTAAAAGTGTGTATTGTGCAGTAAAATTGCAATTAAAGTAAGTCGAAAGGGCGGAAAACCTGCGCTATTAAAAAAAATTAATGGAAATCATGATGGAAAATAAAGTTAAACATAACAATAATCTAATTTGGCTCGATATGGAAATGAGCGGCCTAGACCCTGAAAATGACAAGGTGCTAGAGATCGCCGTAGTAGTAACTGATCCATTTCTTAAGATTATTGCAGAAAGTCCTGTTTTTGTTATCCATCAAGAGGACGAGGTATTAGCTCGAATGGATAATTGGAATCAATCTACACATGGCAAGTCCGGGTTAATTGAAAAAGTAAAGAATTCTAAAAATTCTGAAGAAGCCGTTACGCGTCAATTGATAGAATTCATGGAAAAATATGTGGATAAAAATAAATCTCCCATGTGTGGAAACTCGATATGTCAGGATCGAAGATTTATGGCCAAACACATGCCTGAATTAGAAAAATTTTTTCATTACAGGAATCTTGATGTAAGTGTGTTTAAAGAATTATCAAAAAGATGGAAGCCTGAGATTATTGATGGATTTAAGAAGGCAGGTAAACATGAGGCGCTTGCGGACATCATGGAATCTATTGAGGAATTAAAATATTACCGCGAACACTTTATTAAAATTTAAGATGACTAATTTTCTTCTCATTGGATTTTCGGCTGCACTTGGTGCTTGGCTTCGTTGGCTGATAGGGGCTGGTTTTGCTGGATTATTTCCTGGATTACCCTTCGGCACACTCGCAGTCAATTTATTAGGTGGCCTTCTTATGGGCATCTCAATTGCTTTTTTTCAATCGTTAACGAATATCTCTGAGGAAATAAAGCTCATCATTAATGTGGGTTTTTTGGGAGGGCTAACTACTTTCTCAGCTTACACAGCAGATATATTTGCATTAATGCAAAAAGGAGAGTTATATGTGGCTCTCCTTTTAATATTTGCTCATATTATTGGCGCCTTAGTGCTTTGTTACATAGGTTTTTATTTTACTAACCTTTCTTTGCGGTCTTTTTAGGCTTAGAAGTTGTTTTTTTCTTGGTCTCAACCATCTCCAACTTTCCAGTCGATTTCGCTTCAACTTTATCCTTTTGCCAATCTGCTTTTTTTCTTGGCTTAGGTTTTGAAACCTTTTTTTCCTGAACCTCTTTATCGGATTTCTTCGTTTCCACTAATTTTAGACCTGCTTTCTCAAGGTCTACCTTTGGTGTTGGAATTTTCCTTCTTGCAGGTTTTTTCTTTAATTCTGTTTTTTCAGATTTGACTTCGACAATTTTTTCCACAGCCTTGTTTTTAGCTTTGTCCTTTACCTTTTCAACTGGTTTATTTGCAGTATTTTGTTTATCCATCAGTTCATTAGAAGCTAAAACAGGTTTTTCTTTTTCAGTGATAGCATTGTTAACATTATTTGATGAATCTCTTTTTTGATAAGAATCTTTGTTAACATTTGGTCTTCTATTACGATTTCTCCCTGGCTTTCTATTAGTATAGTGATTAGATTTTTTATGGCTTGAGTTATCAGATGATTGCTCACTATCTTTTAATGTATTTTCAATTTGTTTATCACCCAAGGTTTGAATTTGTCTATCTTCCTCATCTGAACTAATAAGGTTTTTAAAGAATCCAAATAATGATTTATTCTTTTTACTATTTCCTTTATTTGGTATTAGTGATTTGACTGCTGGAACAAGCTTCTCCTTAATCTCGTCTTCATCTTCGTTTATCATTTCTTCAGATGGTGGTTCAACTGCCGCATAGCTTACCTTTCCTGACTTTTGAGCAGATTTCTCTATAAGATATTTCGGTATCTCGTAATAGCGGTTTGGGATAATTACAATGGTATTACCACTTTTTTCTTCTATTGCGTTAATGGATGATCTTTTTTCATTAAGAAGCAAGGTAGCAACCTCCACGGGAAGTTGAATAGCAATTGTTTGGTTTTCTTCTTTAGTTGATTCATCCTCAATTAACCTTAACATGTAAAGGGCAGTTGATTGGGTATCTCTTACTCGACCCGTGCCATTACATTTCGGACACACACCATTTATCGTGTCACCTAAACTTGGTCTTAATCTTTGTCTGGATAATTCCATCAAACCAAATCGCGATATCTTACTGGTCTGAATTCTAGCTTTATCATTTTTTAATGCATCGCGCATTTTATTCTCTACATCTCTTTGATTTTTCTGATATTCCATATCAATAAAATCAACTACCACTAATCCACCTATATCTCTTAGTCTTAATTGTTTGGCTAATTCCTCGGCAGCCTCTAGGTTAGTGTTGAAGGCTGTATTTTCAATATCACGCCCTTTGGTAGACCTGCTTGAGTTAACATCAACGGATACTAGCGCCTCGGTATGATCGATAACGATAGATCCTCCAGATGGAAGCTGAACTTCTCTTAAAAAAGCAGATTCTATTTGATTTTCGATATTAAACTTTGAAAAAAGAGAAGTATCATCTTCATGAAGTTTTATGCGATCAACATAATCAGGCATTACATGGCTCATGAATTGGTGTGCTTGATCAAATATTTCTTGCCTATCTATAAGGACTTCTGCAATGTCTTCACTGAAGTAATCTCGTATTGCCCTGATGACTAAATTGCTTTCTTGATATATTAGAAAAGGACCTTCTTGTGCATTAGCTGCATTTTCAATGGCTTCCCAAAGCTGGTTAAGATAATCTAAATCCCATTGAATTTGTTCAACTGATGCGCCGATCCCTGCCGTCCTTCCAATAACACTTGTACCTTTTTTTACTTTTAGCTGTGACAATACCTCTTTAAAATTACTTCTTTCTTCACCCTCAATCCTACGTGAAATACCACCGCCATCATTATTATTTGGCATTAAAACAATATATCTTCCAGCTAGGGATAAATAGCTAGTCAAAGCGGCACCTTTATTTCCTCGTTCATCTTTGCTAACTTGAACAATGATTTCTT
>CALKDJ010000077.1 GCA_938084195.1 uncultured Methylophilaceae bacterium | reverse complement strand
GCAAAGTGAATAATAATATCAACACGCTCAATAGCTGCAGAGACAAAAGTGGGACTAAGATGATTTCCTATTAAAATTTCAATACCTGGAATTGAAATTGGGCTACGAGAGGTACCTATAACATGGTATCCTGCAGCAGATAAAAGAGTGATTACCTGGCATCCAACATAACCAGTGCATCCATTTATGAGAACCTTCATGGTAGAAAATCTATACCTTTTATCATAATGCTTTATATTTTATCCCTTGATTAACTTTAAAGAATCCAAAGCAATGCGTGCTGCATTTGCCATAACAGGATAAGTAGTAGGAGTACCGGGTATTGATGTAAAAACACTGGTATCTACAACATGAGTAAACTCCATGCCATATGGTCTACCTATATGGTCAGTTTCATAAAGACCAGGGTTGGCTTTCATTGGTAAACTTCCACCAAAATGTTGACTATTTCCTGGTAAATTAGCTATAGTTAACGGTGAGAGAGCTGATCCACCTATAGATGTTTTTAATTTATTTAAGTTAGCAATGAATTCTTTGTATACCTTTTTTGACTTAGGGTTCACTACACCTGATATATTCCCCCAGCCTTTTTTTACATCTGGTTGAACTTTAAACTTTAAATAACCAGAATCATCAGAATGTAGGTATACCATGCCAATCATTATACGTTCAAGCAAAGATGAGCCCATAAAGACTAGCTTATTAGTAATAAATTCTCCTAGTCGTAATCTTAATGGTTCAACTATTAAATCATTATAGCCGTATAGCTGCATATGTAAGGTTTTATTACTGCTAGAGAGATTATTAGTTTGCGCACATATCTGAGCTAATGTATTAGTTTCCTCACCAACTGCACCAACTATTCGCTTGTTTAAGAAAAAAGGAAATAAGTATTTTTGGCTATCCAAAAATTTAAATTCATGATTGGTCCAATTTAAAGATCTGGCAATTAGCACTGTAGAGCCAACTGAGCCACAAGCAACATAAATTCGATCATACTTAAGGGTTTTATTAGTATTGAGTTGTAAATCTTTAATTGATAGATTAACTACACCACCTATCTCGGTTATTTTTTCCACTAAGGTCTGAGAAATATAATTAAAATCACGGTTATTTGTTAGAAATTTATCAACAACAAATTTAGGATTAAAAATAGCATTATAAGGGCAACCATGCATACATAATCCGCAAGATACGCAACCATCTTGGTTAGATGAAAGCAGCTTACCTACAGCAAGACGAGCACGGGCAATATTTATATTTGCTTGAGTTAGATGTTCATTATTACTAGCAATATTGTCAAGCACATAAGCTGCCTGTTTGCTCGGTTTAAAATCATATTTACCTGTCAGTTTATAATCATAATTATTGTCTAATATACTATTTTCTGCAGCGATAGGTGTGAACTCTTCAAGAAGTTTAAAATAGGGTGTTAAATCTTCTGAAGATATGGGCCAATCTTTAATATCTATATCAGATAACGCGTTAATATTTGCTCCCCATACATTACCTAAACCTCCCTTAGCCAGAGAAGTAAAAAAATGTGCGCTAGAATTCAAATCAAGTTTAGTGGCGTCGCATTCTTTGTAAACATAGCCAGAACCAAAAGCTAGTTTATCCGCTGGTTTGTGCTTAGCAAGAAATTGAAGCTTATTTTCTCTAACTTTTTTTAAAATAGTTTTGGCGCAAATGGGCTCTTTGTTATTTTCTAAATGTGCTATATTTGGCTCAATATTAAAGCCAGTATCCAACATATCAACCCGTACACCTTTTTGTTTTAAGAGGCTATGTGCACAAGCTACTCCAGCTGGACCTGAACCAATAACTGCAACCTTAATCACTATTTAACTTCCTATTTCTTTAACATGAATAGACCAACCTTTATATACGATATGCTCATCATAGCTGTCGGTAAACTGTTGCATACAAATGTTATTGCCTCTACAAGGAGCATTAAAACTTAAGTGTACACAAGGAGAGCAGAAAATTTGCTTATAATGTACCTCCTCTTCCAATGTGTAAGCATCTCCCAATCTACTCATAGGATTAGTTGGACCCCAATAAGAAGATATCTTCATATTCAAGAAACGTACAATATGATTAAGCCCTGAATCAATTGACATAAATTTATCAGTTTGTAAAAGTGCTTGAATTGATTCATGCAGAGTTAATTGGCCTGCTAAGTTAACAACTGTAAATTCTTGGTTACAATTTTGTAATTTTTGAGTTAATTCTGCAGCTTTTTTAACATCAGCTTTACCACCTAAAATCACTATTTTTTTTAAACTAGTATAGTTATGTGCTGCAATTATTTTGCTCCACTGCATAGCGCTAAACTCTCTTTCTTGACCCAATTCTGAGCAAAAAGGACCTAAGCTTAAAGCATGCACATTTTTTTTTGGTTGGTTTAACTTGAATTCATTATGCTTTACTAGATGCTTATAAACATCTTTTGGTTTGCCTATAGGTGCATTTAATAAACCTGCTATCTGTTGATAATATATGTATATTGGACCTGTATTATTAAAAAATAGGGCATGGGTTAAAATACCTCTTTGCCAGTAAAGAGAGTCAACATAAAAGCCTAACCTATTTTTTGCACAGCTAAATAAAGAAAACAGGCTAGTCATTTTAGAGTGAATTTCTAAATCAATAGTTAAATCTGTTCTAAAAATATGGATTAATGCTCGTATAGATGAGACGATCAATCTCATAAATGAATCTATCCGGATCTCAACATGTTCATCAAAAATTCCAGTCAATTCAGCATAATAAATAGATGACTTTTGACCAACAAAAGTCATTTTGATATCAGGATACTTTTTTCGAATTGCAAGTAAAGAAGGTAAAGCTATAAAAACACTACCGCCTCCCAACATTTTAATAACAGTAATAGACTTTTTAATCTTGGTAATATCATGCTCTCTTTGCAAAATAGCCCCAAGAAATAATGATAAATAACGGAATGTACTCACTAAAATAGCACCTAAAAATTTATCTGCCTTTCTTAGAGTGAGATGTTTCATGTTTTTATATTGTGGGTGTATTTTAGGTAGTTTATAGTAAGAACAAAATGATAA
>CALKDJ010000076.1 GCA_938084195.1 uncultured Methylophilaceae bacterium | reverse complement strand
CCCCTTATCCACTTTGTATTTCACCACAGTCAGAGCATTCGTGACCATGCCACCATCTGCCATCCTCGTAGTATTCATAATATTCTACATCACCACCACATTGCCCTAGATAATCTATACATTTTTTTGTATTGGTATCTTTCAAAGCTTGCCTTTAACCCATAAAACCATTAACAAAAACATAGCACAAGCACCATAAAGTGCTAAGAATCCTATTACTAAATATATAAATGCTTCCATTACTTGTTAAAAAAATCTTCGTAGCCTGTGGTGATATTTAACTTGTTAGCTAAATTTACTAATCTGCTTCCCATTTCGTGAGATTTATCAGTTTTTGTACTAGTAGAAAATTCAATATGTACAAGTATGCAGGCTCTTAAAAGTTTTTTTTCTTCTTTAGTTAAGTTATTTATATCCATTAGTGCAATTTATTTTAATTTTTCTTCTAACATTTCAATATTTTCTAATTCGTAATGATGAGCATGTCTATAAGCATATTCTGACTCACAATCAACACATAAGACATGTCCAGCAAAATTTAAATATAGTTCATTTGATTTACAATTACATTCGTCACAAGTATCTATTTCTGTTAATAGTCTGCTCATTAGTGTAATACCCTTTCTCTGCCACCATTTTTCATAAAATCGTGTAAATCTTTCCAATCTTTAAGCGTTAAAATATTTGAAACTTCTTCTATGGTCATGCTCATTAAGTCAATTTGATATTTAATAGAAAGTTTTACAATTTTTTTCTCTACCGCAGTTAGACCTAAAAATTCATCATTAAATGACATCTTTTACCTCTCTTTTTTCATAGCTTGCAGTTTGACCATTGTGCCATATTTGATCTACTCGTCTTTCTGCATCTGATTTTTTATTGTAAGTTGCTATTTTTTTATGCTCTCCATATCTGCCGATATGTGGAAAATATTGGTAAACATCATAGACAATAGTATTCATTTCTCATCTCCTGTTCTTTGAGTGATATATATTCTTGAAATACACTATCAACATTGTTTATGTCGGCATGTCCTTCAGATATAAGTGATTTTTTAATATCATTTTTACATGATATATATTCCCAAACCAATCTTTCATCAGCTACTTGATCAAGCTCTTGCATTTGTTCTTTGTTGTATATATACATAATTACTCCTATTAATTAAAGGGTATAAATTTCATAAGTGGCTCTTCTACATGACCTTCAGGCAACCACTCTAGCTTTTCTCTAACTTCTTCTATAGTTAGCATGCAATCAGTAGTACCACCATCTTCTGTTTCATTGGCAAGAATAGATCTGCCTGCATAGTTTCCTTGACCTAGCTTAAAGTACATATTGTCTTTAAGTAGACCTTCATCATCTACATACATAATGACACCACCACCTAGATACACCACATCAAAACAATCACATTGCATTGCTTTGTAATAATCTTGTAGATTGGATTCAGATATATCTATATAAGATAGGCTTTGATCAAAAGGGTCAATTAATATGACTTGTATTTTTTTCATTTAGGATCTCCGTCTGCATCTAACAACTCTAAACTTGCAGTGTTGTCATTAATAAAGTTATCAACCAATCTGTCCATATCAACCTCTGTGTAGGTTGTCTGTTTCATAAGCTGGCTATTAAAAAACATTTCCATATTGTTCCTAGCAAATATTAATGCTAAGTCAATAAGACCTTTTGCGTTAATTCTATCTTGTTTACCAAGACATTCATCACCATGGATATTTTCAAGTTGTTTTATTTTCATTTGATTCTCCAAAAAGAAAGCAGCTGTTAAGCTGCTTTCTTGATAAGTTTATTTTCTTGAATAACTCTTTCAACATCTTTGACATTGAACACAGTAAAGTATCTTCTGACTTTTTCTTTCTCGCCAGTTTCTTCATTGATTTCTTCTTTGTAAAAGAACAATGAGGTGCCTAAACCCTTAAGACCTTTCAGCATATCGCCAGTTACTTTGAATACATTCATAGCTTGTTTAAAAGTAAGAACATAATCGCCTTCTGAGTAACCTGCTTCTGCAAGTAAGTCTAGGTTTCCACCAGTGTATTCTTTTTTGGTTTGGAAGTTTATCATTTTTTTTCTCCTCGCTTTTTAGGGCGTTTATCAATTAATATGAGTTCATTATTGCTCATTTTCTGAAAGATGTAAACCCCTTTTTGGAATTATTTAATTATTTTTAAAAGGGTAAATTATCGTCCTCTTGCTCATCTATTATTGATTTTTTCTCCCATAATTTCTTCGCCCATTCTTGTCCGAATGTTTCAGGCAATCCGTAGCTTGAAAAAAATTTGTATTCATTGCCAAATTTGGTATGTAATTGTGAATGGTGAAAAACACAAAGAGGAATTGCATTTCGGTCATTTGCTTTTAAAGACATTCCACGCACACCATCATAAGGTTTAAGAAGATGATGTGCTTGCACAACATTAGAATGAGAATAAAAACCTGCTTTACATAACAGACAAGGCAATGTTCTTATCCATGCAAGATGTTTGCTATCTTTAAAAGTTTTTTGCGGCAATTTAAAAAGGTATCTTTTTAGCTAGGTCTAGATTTTCTTCGTTTTGATCTTCCTCAACTTCACGAAAACCAAGGCTTGTAAACGGGTTGCCATTACTGGTTTCCTTCGCCCAACAACCTAGCTTATAGATCACTCCATCAATGGTTACTTTTCCACCCATATCAGGAGTTCTATCATTAGTTTTATCTGTGTTTAAGTGCATCAAGCCTATGGACATCATCATTTCATATTTAGGCTGACCTTGTTTGCTAAAACTTTTGACAATAGCACCATATTTTTTTTCGCCATTGATAACGAAGCTACCCTTCCTTTCTATAGTTGCATCATTCTCATGCCACAAATAGCCTTTCTTTTCATCATCATATTGTTTATCTTCCATTTTTTTCTCCTATTAATTTATATTCAAAACCTTTGCTATTGAAAATTTTTCTTTTTTCAACCACTTCCCCAAAATTTGCAAGGTTATATTTTTTTCTTTGAGGTTCTTTTCTTAAGTCTCTGATCGCAGCACTGATTGATGGTTCTCCATAAAAAACACCAGTCTTGTCTTTTATTTTTTGTTGCAACTTCCAAAAAGTCCACCAACCATTATCACGCATACAAAGATACACGCAATCATTCAAAGTTAATTTAGGCATACAAGTCCACCATCTTTTCATACGAATCTTTCAAGCTTACATCCTTAGTTTCAATTGAAAGATATGCTCTTTCTATCTCTGCTGTATTTAATGAAAATAATTCTTTGCGTTTGGGTTCATCAAGTAATGCCATTTGAACTCTAATAGATTGGATATAATCTACAGGTGTTCCATCTATAGAGACTTCATCATCATCAATTCTTTTTAATATGAATCCATTTGTTTTTTGTTGATTAGTAGTGTTTTTTATTTCTTTAGTTTCAACCCTATCTTCTAAATCCTCACCTCTATATATGTGTGCACCCAGTCCAAACATAGACATACATTTAGTTAGACATCGCATTTTTGTATTAGCAATATCAACTACATTCCAGTCCTTCTTTGCATTGTTATTGTAGTCAGTAACTGCTAACCACATAGTTCTAGTTACGCCTTTGATTGTAACTTTGCAATGTACCGATGCAGAGCCATCAGGATATACCAAACAATCCATAGTTCCATAAGTTGGATTATCAAATTCTTTAAATTCATAATCTACTTCAGGAAAGTATTTGTGTATCTCTTGCCACATATCAGTCCAACTGAGATAATCAAATTTACCTTTTTTATCTTTTATTTTATCCATGCTCACCTTGTTTAAGGTGTCCCAAATTTCTTTGTAATTAGCACTCATTTTATTCTCCATAGTTTTTTCGCAGCAGCTATGTCTATTGGGTTTGACCAACGCCAATCGTCAAAATCAGGATAGAACAAACTTGCCACTTGGTTAATATCATCTGAATATGAAAGAACATTCATCATAGAGAATGCAGCTTTCTTCAATTCATCCACTCTTTTTTCAATATCTGTTATTTCAATAGATACAACTTCGGCTTTCGCTTTCGTAACATGTATGAAATCAGCATACGGAACACTATCCTCAGCAAAGGCGTAAAGGCTAAGCTGACGACAGATTGTTGAGGGTATCTTAGACATAAGCCGACCAGTGGTCTTTATATCTCTAGTAATACCTTCGTATTGAAGATCAATATACCCAATGATAGGCACAGGTATATCTTCAAATTCTACTTCAATTCTTTTTTGGCACTCTTGGGGTTTTCCAAGCTTGGCATAAAATGGTATAGCAACTTCTAAATATCTCTGTAAATTATTCTTTTCTTTTTCTACAGCATCTATTTCATAATCATAAGTTGCATTATGGTGTTCGTATAAAGAATCAAAATCATACTCTGAATTAGAAATTGATCTTTGTAATTTCTTTTCTATAGACAAATCATTTTCAAAAGATTTGCATATAGCATCATCTATAACAGTGCCACGCCACATGGCAGGATTTGGTATACCTCTATGACCGCTAACCTTAAGAATCCAAGAAGCAGGATTGGTTATGAATTGATTGATGGCACTAGCAGATAAGTGTTCTATGCCATGAACTTCAAATGGATTATTTTTCATTTTATTACCTCATTTTATTATGTAACATCATTATAAACCCTTTACGGAATAAATAAAGTGTTTCGTAAAAAATAAAGTGTTAATTTAGACTGTTCAAAATATTAATTAAAACATATAATACTATTTGGAATATAAATTATGAAATTACAACAATACCTAAAAGAAAATAATTACACTCAAATGTCATTTATTGATCAGATAGAAATGGCTAAAGGGGTGCGAATACCACAAGGTACTTTAGCTAAATGGATATTAGGAACGCGAATACCCAGGCACAATGAGATGGTTATTTTGCATGATGTTACTGAGGGAGTTGTGGCTCCGAATGATTTTTATAATATAAATGAAGGCTAGTAAAAAATGAAATTTGAAATCACTGAAACTGATATAAAGAAAATTGTGCCATATGAAAACAATCCCAGAACGAATGCAAAAACTGTACAGCGTGTAATTGATAGTATACAGAATTTCGGTTGGCAAGTTCCTATAGTTGTTGATGAAGAATTTATAATCTTAGCAGGACACACAAGATTGAAAGCAGCGAAATTAATGAACCTTGATGTAGTACCTGTGAAGGTCGCTAAAGGTTTGACAGAATCACAAAAAACAGCTTTCAGAATAATGGATAACAAAGCACAAGAGTTTTCGTCTTGGGATTCTACACAATTAGCAGTTGAGTTTGATAAATTAGTTGAAGGCGATTTTGATTTGAAATTGACTGGTTTTGATTTTGAAGAAATACAAAAAATAAACAGTGAATTATTGAAGTTTGATGCTCCAGAGGTTGATGAGAATTACAGTTCATTAAGCATATCTGACGATTTTGAAATACCTGAAACCAATATAAAACAATTTATGTTGTTATATGATATTGATACATTAGTACAATTCAAAAATATGTTAGATAAATTAAAAGATAAATACAATCAAGATAATTACTCTGATATTGTTTTCAACGCAGTAAAAAATGAATCAGATAGAAATTCCTAAATTAACCTTATCGCCTGTATTAACTAAAAAAGAAACTGATAATCTTAGGGGCAGGTATGCGACAGATAATGATTATAAGATATTAATCAACGATGATTGCGATGCTTATACTGATGATGGCGAACCATTATTTTTTTTCAGAAAAGGTAAAATTCCAAAAGAAGTTTGTGAAACTGCATTTTACAACTTAAGAAACGCAGCAACAAAAACTGAGAACAGGGGAACAGCAGCAGGTCCTCTAGATAGCGATGATCAAATAGGTCACAAAACTATATCAACCCATAGATACAGAGAGATAAAACAAGACGGAACTCTGAGCAAGGTAATGAGGGCAAAAAAAGTGAATTCAGGGATAGCAGGCTATTTTGATAGGAATACTAGATTCCCTTACTGTAGGCAAACAGCTTTTACAGAAAAAAATAAAGATGCGTTTAGTAAATCTATACCTTTTTTGAAATTTATAAGCCATATGTTTGAAGAAGCATGCCCTGAAAGATATCAAGCACAAAAAAAAGTTGTAGATCAAAGCAGTAAAGATTTTATTATCACTGATACAGTTTTCAGCACAGTTACAGTTAATAAAAATTTTCAAACCGCATATCACACAGATGCTGGAGATTTAAAAGAAGGGTTGGGCAATTTAGCAGTTTTGAGTGCAGGTAAATATCAAGGTGGGTATACAGTTATGCCTAGATATGACTGTGCTTTTGATTTGAGTAGTGGTGATGTTTGTTACTTTGATGTGCATCAAGTTCATGGTAATACAAAAATGGATTCTAAAACACCATACGAAAGAGTATCTATAGTTTGTTATTACAGAGAAAATATTAAATATTGCAAGACTATGGAAGAAGAACTTGAAAGGGCAAAGAAAAGAAAAGAAGGGGATAAAATTAATTGAAAATTATTATTCCTACATACATGCGAGAAGATAACCAAAAATCGTGGAAAAATTTGCCCCCTGACATACAAGATATAACATATCTCGCCACAGATTCATCAAGGGTTGATTTATTAAAATATTATAACCGCAAGGCTAAGATCGTTGATCTTGGTGTAACTGATGGTATCGCAGATACAAGACAAAAAATTATTGATAAATATGAAGATGAAAAAATATTTATCGTTGATGACCAATGTTTATTTTATGAAAGGAACTCAGAAAATAAATTAAGGAGAATGAATCCGCATGCTTATGAATCAATGTTACAAGAATTAGAAAATAAACTTGATGATTATATTTGGGTCGGTATAAGTGATAGGGCAGGCAATAATAGAGTTTTAGAAAGTACAAAAGAAATACAAAGATCATATTCATGTTATGCAATAAACACTAAAACCTTCAAAGATAACAATCTAAGTTTTGATGGTATGTATAAAAAAACAGGAGCTAAAAATTTTGAAGATTTTTATGCATTGTTATCGCTTCTTACGAAAGGAAAAAAAAATTTGATCTTATACAATTACGCATTCAGTCATAGTCACGGAAAAAAAGGTGGCAACTCAGTATTTAGAAATAATCAGACCCATGAATTGTGTTACAAAACATTACAAAACGAATTTCCTGATTTTGTAAAACTTAAATATAAGATAAACCCTAATTGGACAACTGAAGAAGGTGACAACAAAAGATTGGAAGCGATAATTCAATGGAAGAAAGCTTATGAATCACGAAAAAAGAATAGTATGTGATTTAGACGACACCATCTCTGTTACTCTGAACAGAGATTGGGATAATTCAAAACCAGTCACACCTGTCATAGAAAAAATAAATGAACTCCATGAAAATGGTTGGGAAATTATAATTTTGACAGCGAGGGGTCAACTAAGCTGTGGTGGTGATTACAAAAAAGCAGATGATAAATATAGAAAACAAATAGAGTCATGGTTAGAAAAACATAAAGTCAAATACGATCAATTATCATTCAATAAAATCTTAGGAGCATACTATGTTGACGACAAAGCATTAAAACCACAAGAATTTGCAGATTTAAAAGTAGAAAGATTATATGGCATGAGTGGATCATATGTATTGCGACAAAACGATTTAGTATACAAAACGCAAAGCAACGCGATTGATGTGATTGATTGGTATAAAAAAGCAGAAGCATTAAATTTGCCTGTACCGAAAGTTCATAAGCTAGTTGGTGGTACTATAACAATGGATTACATTGAAAAACTTAATGACAACAACATATCAAAAATATGTGATCAAATTGAAACTTATAAAAACATTAAATTAAACGAAAATAATTTTGATGTTTATATAGATAGACTGATTGAACACATTGACAATGCGAACTTATCACGCAGTCTTATAGAATTTTTACCTGATATTGATTATATGAATGAAAACAAATCATTTTGTCATGGAGACGCATCAATTGATAACTACATAACATCAGATAAAAAAATTTACAACATTGACCCGATATATAACAAAAATGATTATACGAGTTGGCTCTTAGATATCAGTAAACTATCAATGTCATGTGAAAGGTTCAATATCATGTTTGGAAGGATTGAGGGCAATGATTACATGAGGGCGAGATATAAAAATATACCTATGAAATCTTTGGAGTTAACACATTGGATTCGTTTTTATAAATATACAGATGATAAAAAATTATGTTTGCAAAAAATAGAAGGTTTATGTGATGTTATCTGAGATTGAAAAAAATAAAAAATTAAAAAAAATTGTAGGATATACATGTAGCACATTTGATATTTTACATGCAGGACATGTATCAATGTTAGCAGAAGCAAAAGCGAATTGTGATTATTTAGTAGTTGGTCTTTTGAATGACCCAACATTAGATAGACCTGATAAAAAAAATAAACCAATACAAGGCATATTTGAAAGATGGGTGCAGTTACAAGCTGTAGAGTATGTAGATTGTGTTATACCCTTCTCAACTGAGCAAGACATAGTTGATATGCTCTTACTTGTAAAGCCTGATATAAGATTCGTGGGTGAAGAATATAAAGGAACGAATTTTACTGGGTGTGATATTGAAAGCGTAAAAGTATATTTTAATAAAAGAGAACATTCATTTTCATCAACAGAATTAAGAGATAGAGTAGCTAAGAAAACAATTAAAGATTAACCTCCAAACCTGCCAACATAATCATCCCAGTCATCTTCTTCATTTTCGTATTTTTTGAATATATGTTTGTTCAAGTCATAAGTAAATTTAGCTTCGCCGATTTTACCATATAAGCCTTGCTCTCTTATTTTTCTAGTTATAACACTCGTGCTGTTATTATCAAAATCTCTATGTACTGTCAAAACTGCATCAGCTTGATTGTGCCAATGTGCAGCACCACTGATGTCATATGCAGTAGGTGGTGTATAAGAACCATCTTGACTTTTGGGAAGTTTAGTCGGATGTGCAATTACCCAACAACATATTTCATATATTCTTGTGAATCTTTTGCACAAAGAAATAAAATCTCTTATGTGTTCATCTTCCCTTTGGTTTCCACTCCTTATGGCTGACACTTCATTGAATGGGTCAATAACCAAACCTTTAATACCATGTTTGTAAATGGCACTCTTGCCTATGTTAAGTATCAAATCTATTGAAGGTATAGCATCTTTAGTTTCAATGAAATAAAAATGTTTGTGTATAAATTCTAAGGCAGCAACCATTTCAGTTTTTGTCATTCTATTACTGAACCCTTCATCAAAAGATTTTCCAGTGTACATTTGTAATAATCTTCTTATGTGCATTGATGTTGAGTGCTCAGGAGAAAATAAAGCAAATGACCAATTTTGATTCTCAGCCAACTTTATTAGACATTGATCAAGGAAAGCAGACTTACCATGATTCGGTATTCCAGTTATCACGCAGAATGTTCCAGTCATTGGCTTATATATATCGTCTAGACCTTCTAAGCCAATCTCAGTGGGTTTTTCGTAGTTACCTTCATATAAGTCATTAATCTGATCATAATAGTCTCTAGCAGTGTGTAAGCCTTCTATAGGATATGGTTCAGCACCCTCTATGATCTCTCTAAGTTTCATAGCACCATGTTTAACCAAAACATCATTTGCATCTTTACAATTATCAGGAATTTGCACATACCAACATATGTCTTTACCAAACCTATGTAGCAATTCTTTGTGCAAAGCTTTGCCACTTGTATCGTTATCAGTGAACAAAACTATTTTCTTCGCAACTAACTTACAATTTTCAAGTGCTTTATACCTTGCATCATTTTTATCACCTTTGTATTCTTTTGGTGCACCATTAGGTAGGGTTGTTCCATAATTAATACCACACTCAGCCAATGAAAGGACATCCATTTCACCCTCAGTGAAAATTACAGTATCTGAGTTACATATCCTATCAAAGTTATACAGGGTGGATTTAGTGTTTGGTGTTTGTCTAAATTGTTTTTCCGTTGTTCTGTACTTGATATTAGCCAAAGAACCATTTTCATCAAAATACTGAAAACCTATCCAATTGTTTTCATTAAATATTTTAAATTCCTTGATGACATGTTCACTGATACCCCTTTTCTTAAAGTAATTGAGCATAAACTGATCACTGCTAACTACAGGCTCTTTAGGTTTTATGTATTCCTTCTTTTTATATGGTGTGTGCAGTCCGCCTGTTTTCTTACCACCTTTCCATTCACAATGATGACAATTCCAAACAACACCATCTGAATTTATAGTTACTGAGAGTGGCGTGTCTCTAGGATTGTGGGGTGGTTGACATTGTGGACATTTAACTTTTTGATTCCCTTCTTGTTGGTGTTTAAGGTCAATTCTGTTTTCTGAAAGAGTTTTGCTGATATCCATAATTTATCCTGCGAGGTTGTTTAAAGTTTTATTTTTTAAAGGCTTATCAACATAATCTAGATACCTTTGTTGATTTAAGTAAGTTGTTGGGTGTGGTATGAATTTTTCCTCAGTATTCATATTTTCTATCGCAAACACTTTCGTTGCATATATTATTTTCCCGTAATGTTTTTCATCATATTTCAAAAAAGACTTCTTAGCTTGGAACTTTCCAATTTTCCGAGGATATATTTCCCAAAATTCGTTAAAAGCTAAAACTTCTTCATTAATAGTTAAAGTTTTTGTATCATCTTTAGTATTAAAGGGTTCTTGAACCCCCTCCCTCAGGGTTTCATCACCCCTAGGGGTTTCAGAGCCTACAGCTAGTGAAAGGTGGTATCTGTTAGAAGTATATGCACCTTTATCATTCACCCTGTGCTGAATGGTTAAGTAACCTTTTTGCTCAAACTCTTTGATAGCTCTTTGCACTCCCTTGGTATCTTTAAGACCAACGATATCAGCGATGTGGCGATAAGAAGGATAACAAGTACCCTTCTCATCAGCATAATTACCTAATATGACTAATATGAATTTTTTCGTAGGCGTAAGACCTTTTACCTTTAGAGCTTGATTTAAACATTCTATTGACATGAGATGCTTTAGTTAGCTTGCAAAGATTTGTAATCAACCTTGACACCGAAAGTATCAACGAATTTACCTTTGACTATTTTGTTCATATCCATCCAACCACTACCATCTGCAGCATCTAAGTACATTTTTTTCACTAGCTGATAATGTGTATGTCCATATTTTTTAGCGATATCCAAACACTCTTTTGAATGTGTATAGTCGTAAGTCCTCATACCATCGGCAAACCTTGGATAAAGATCCCAACCATTACCCTCTATAAAGTGACCATCTACCTCTGTACCACCATACATAAAATAACTTATTAAAAATGTACCTTGAGTGTATTTACGCATACCGAATCTGTTTAATTCAGTTTCAACTGTTTTATTTATTAATTCTTTATTCATTATTTGCTCCTTTGTTACGATGCTTTAGATGCATCAATATAATCATGAACTTGTACACCACCACGATTATCAACGAAACCGATGATCATGTTATTGATGTCGCGTATCAACCAACCACCCATACGCTCTGAACTATTTTCTTCAGATGCAACTTTATCGTATTGTGGTATTTGTGATTTAACCCTAGTATTGAACTTGGTTATAGCTTGATTGTAGTTTAAGTTTGTCATTTTATTTACCTCTAAATTATCAATTAATATATTCATTATCATCATTTTTCTAATAATGTAAACCCCTTAATGGAATATTTATACTAATATTGATCAATTTCTTTGTTTTAAAAGCGTTTTTGGAATACTATACTGGTAATATTCAAGAAATTATGAACAAAAAAACATCTAAGAATAAACTTACGGAGACTATCAAAGCGAAGATCAGGAATGATTTTGTGCAAGGCACTGGTGAAGGTTACGATAAATTATTCCCAACACTTGATGATTTAATTGCAAAATATAAAGTGGCACAATCTACACTCTACAGAACTGCAAGGGATGAGAAGTGGAAAGTGCAAAAAGATCAATTTAGAGCTGAGTTCCAAAGAAAGCTAGATGATGAAAGAATAAAAAAACTATCATCTGAATCAATAAAAATTGATAACACCACTATTTCATTAGCGAAAGGTTTATTCACTACAGTAGGAATAATGATACAAGAAAACAGTGTCGCTATGCAGAATGGAAAAAAATCATTAAAGGCAAACGATATTACATCATTGGCAAACGCAGTATCAATTGCACAAAGGATAACTAAACTTGCTTTAGGAGAAGCTACACACAATATAGATGCTAAATTCACAGAAAACACAGACGCCTTCAGAAGAGCTATGGAACTCCTTGACTCAGTTGAAGAACAACGCAGAAGCCAAGGCAATGGAGTTACGCACTGATTGGTTAGAAACTGCTAGAGTCAAACAGCTACAACCAAAAGAAACGCCACATTATATATGGCTTATATTAGCTGGTCGTGGCTGGGGAAAAACTAGGACAGGTGCACAAGACATAGCTTTATATGCACTCAGAAACCCTAATACAATATGTGCAGTTGTTGCTCCTACGGCAGGGGATTTGCGGAGAGTTTGTTTCGGTGGTCCTAGTGGTTTGGTTAATATAATCCCAAAAGAATGTTTATCTGAGTCAAAAGACATCAAAGGTTATTCATCAAGCATGAGTGAAATAAGACTACACAACGGCTCAAAAATAGTAGGCTATGCTGCATCAGAGCCTGAGAGGTTAAGGGGACCTCAGTTTCATAGAGCATGGTGTGATGAAGTGGCAGCTTGGAGATACCCTGAAGCTTTTGATCAGTTGATGTTTGGATTAAGGCTCGGCGACAACCCACAATGTATTATTACAACCACGCCTAAACCAACTAAAATTATAAGAGACTTGGTTGCAAGAGAAGATGTTGCCGTAACAACAGGCAGCACTTTTGAGAATGAAGCCAATTTAGCAGATAGTGCATTAGCTATGTTGAGAGAAAAATATGAAGGCACAACTTTAGGTAGACAAGAATTATATGCAGAAATAATAGAGAATCTTGAAGGTGCCTTATGGACAAGTTCGCTTATAGATGAAGCCAGACTACCTGAAGATACAGAAAAAGAATTAAAGCAGATAATTGTAGCCATTGATCCCGCAGTTACAAACAACGAGGACTCAGATGAGACTGGCATTGTGGTAGTTGGCAAAGACCACAATAATGAGTATTATGTACTTGAAGATGCAACAGGTAAATATTCGCCTGATGCTTGGGCAAAAAAAGCCATAAATTGTTATTATGACTGGGATGCAGATAGAATAGTAGCAGAAACAAATAATGGTGGCGATTTGGTGGAAAGACTATTAAGGGGAATGGATTTAAACATTCCTTACAGGTCTGTAAGAGAGACAAGAGGCAAGCTTATTAGAGCAGAACCTATTGCTGCACTTTATGAGCAAAGGCGAGTTCATCATATAGGTTATTTTCCTGAATTAGAATCACAAATGTGTAGCTATATAGGGGAAACAAGACCAAGTCCTGATAGATTAGATGCATTAGTTTGGGGTATAACTGAACTAAGCAGATCAAAAGGTGATGTAAACTGGAGAATAAGCTAATGGCAGATCAAACATTTTTTCAAAGACTGTTTAACACTAAACCTGTTGAACAAAAAAATTCAAACATGATGGGTTATTTTGGTGTTGGTACCGAAGAAGCTAAAACCTACAAATACCAAGACCTAGCAAAAGAAGGCTACCTAAAGAACGCTATTGTTTATAGATGCGTTAATGAGATAAGTAAAGGTGCAAGTGCTGTTCCTTTTGTTCTTAAAGTAGGCGATCAAATCATAGAAGAACATCCCTTGATTGATCTTCTTATGCGACCTAACCCATTGCAATCTTACAGTGAATTTTTTAGCAGTTTATTTGGATATGTGTTGTTAAGTGGTAATGCTTACATTCTCAAGACTGGTAGCGACATGGGTGCTCCAAAAGAACTGCATCAATTAAGACCTGATCGCATAAACATCAAAGGCAGTGGTAAGCCTATACCTGAGAAATACGAATACATGGTCAATGGTAGGGTGGCTCACACATATCTTATAGATCAAGAGAACGGCTTTAGCGAACTCAAACACATTAAACTATGGCATCCACTAGATGATTATTATGGTCTTAGTCCGTTAAGTGCAGCAGCAGTTGAGGTAGATCAATTCAACATGGCTAGCAAGCACAATGTCAATCTTTTACAAAATGGTGCAAGACCAAGTGGTGCTGTTGTTTTCAAACCACAAGATGATGCAGGCTTCGCTGTTAACCTTACAGAATCACAAAGGCAACAACTACTTACAGACCTAAACAATAGATTCAGTGGTGCAGGTAATGCAGGCAGACCTATGTTATTAGAGGGAGACTTTGATTGGAAAGAAATGGGTCTGAGTCCCAAGGATATGGACTTCGCAACCCTAAAACATATGAGTGCCACAGATATTGCTCTATGCTTTGGTGTACCTAGCCAGTTAGTAGGCGTTCCTGACAGTCAAACATATTCTAATGTTGCAGAAGCAAGACTTGCTTTATATGAAGAAACAATCATTCCGCATTTAAGAAAGATCGCATCAGACCTCA
>CALKDJ010000075.1 GCA_938084195.1 uncultured Methylophilaceae bacterium | reverse complement strand
ATGTTTATGAGAAGCTTTTTCTGAAACTAAGAAATAAGCCTATAGTTTTTATTGAGATTGGTGTTCTTAATGGTGGCTCATTATTTATGTGGCGAGATTATTTTGGCCGTAATGCAAAAATCATAGGAATAGATCTCAATCCCGAAGCAAAACATTGGCAAGATTATGGTTTTGATATTTTCATTGGCGATCAATCCGATCCCAAGTTTTGGCGAGAGATTTTAAAAAAATATCCAGAAGTTGATATTATTTTGGATGACGGCGGCCATACCTATGAGCAGCAAATTATGACGACAGAGATTCTTAAGTCCTTCGTTAAGGATGGCGGACTGATTGTCATTGAAGACACACACAGTTCTTATCAAAATGGATTTGGTTTTAAATGTGTTTCATTTATGAAATACGTTCACAAAAAAATGGACCAACTTCACTTTCGACTTAAGACACTCGATCGAAATTGTAATGAAAAAGACATATGGAATATTCAATGCTTTGAGTCCATCGTTGTTTTTGAAATTAATCGACAAAAGTTAAAACAGAAATCAATCATGATAAGCAATAAAGGTAAGCATAAAAATGCCCATGATTACAGGTATATTCATAATAAAATTACAGAAAAATATATTTTGTTTGCCAAAAAATATTTTAAGTTTTTGGAGAAAATTAAGGTATCTCGCAATCTCGGTCGAGGTATAAAGTATGCTTTATTATCTTGGTCCAATATTAAATCTTATTTAAGAACTAGAAAGTATTTTAAATAAATAATGTTTGAAATCATAATATTTATAGGTATTGTTGCGATGCAAAATATTGCCATATTTTTAGATAATTTAGGCGTATTTTTTCTTGCAAAAAATCATCAAACTAAAAAACTTGCCGGTATTTTTGCAAAGAAACACCAGATTGATTTTTTAAGTCGCGGTTTCTTATTTTTTACACCCCCTTTATTGGGTTACCTCCTAACACATGATGCATTAGATACATTAATAAAAATTTTTGTATTTTCCAGTTTCATTACTCTTGTGGTTACAATCCTACAATCAATATGGCTGTTTAGAAATTTACGATATCATTTCCATATAGCTTTTACTTTTAACAAGCTTTTGATTATTTTGTTTGGTTTATGTATTTACGCGATCTATTTATATGTTCCTTTTTATCTAAATATCCTAGCTTATTTTTTTAAAGATCAGAGTTTGTGGTTAGTTCAATTAAGTCCAGCATTAACCGTCATTACATCTATGTTTGTTGTGTATTATATGGATCCTAGAATTGCTCATTTTATTGATTCTAAGGAAAAGAACAAGACTCCAAACGTTATTTTTGAGATGATCGTGATGCGAATTAGTGGCCGTGTCTTGATTCTAGCTATAGCAATACTTATGTATACACAATACGCGCACCTGATTTCATGAAAAGCAAGATTTGTATTCTACTAGCTGCATATAACGGTGAAAATTATGTTGGTGAGCAACTACAGACCATTCTCGATCAAACTCACAAGCCATATAACATTCTCATCAATATTG
Organism: uncultured Methylophilaceae bacterium; assembly: GCA_938084195.1. The sequence goes on along the minus strand of CALKDJ010000075.1, from coordinate 1,054 downwards.
ATCAATCAAGCGATAAAACTGAGTTTATTATCCAAGATTTGGCAAAAACAAATCCTGAAATTCAAATTTTAAACTCCAATAAACGATTTGGATCGGCTGCCTCAAATTTTATTCATCTATTTAAAAATACAGATTTAACAGAAGTTGAATACATTGCCTTAGCCGATCAAGATGACTTATGGAAAGAAGATAAATTAGAAAAAGCCATTCAGAAATTAAAACAAGGCTATGAGGGTTATTCTTCAAACGTTGAAGCTTTTTGGGGGAGTGGTCGAAAGAAAGTATTAATAAAAAATCAGCCTCAGCAAGAATTTGATCACTTATTTGAATCGGCAGGACCCGGATGTACATTTGTTTTGACTAAAAGATTAGCCTTATCATTGCAAGAGTTTTTAAAAATAGGGCAATTTAATCAACTGGATAACTATCACGACTGGTTAATTTATGCTTATGCCAGGTCAAAAGGTTTTAAATGGTATGTGGATTCCTATCCAAGTGTTGAATATCGTCAGCATACCACCAATGTCTTTGGTGCAAACGTTGGCATTAAGGCATTTATATCCAGAATGCATCGTGTACTAAATGGTGAAGGTTTTGATTTTGCATTTCGTTTAATGAAAGAATTAAACGTCCAAGATTCATTTATTCAATCGTTATTTCCTGTATCCCGAATAAATTTATTGAGATTGGCTTTTAAATTTAAATATTGTCGAAGAAGATGGCGTGATCAGATCTATTTCTGCTTTGCCTGTATTCTATTGGCAATTATCTTTCCAAAAAAACTTCGCGCTATTTAGCGTAATGTTTTTCAAGTTCTAATAATTCACCGATCTGCTTCGAGAGTTGATTATTGAGATTCGTTTGATAACGCATGAGTGAGGCGAGTGTTTAAATCAACAACAATTCCTGAAAATTATCAATCGACTTAAAAATATTGATTCTTTGCCAGTCTTGCTTTTGCCCATAGCCATAATTTACTTTTACAAAGTTAATTTCATTTTTTTCTGCGGTAATTCCATCATTAACAGTGTCACCCACTAATAAAATTTTACTG
>CALKDJ010000074.1 GCA_938084195.1 uncultured Methylophilaceae bacterium | reverse complement strand
TTCCATTGGAGTCGCTAAGGAACCAGCCCTCAACAATAATGCAACATCTGTGGCTTCTTGAGCATTTCGCATTCCAGTAATTTGAACACGCCCGCCGCCAATTTCGGACTTGATAACAGGAGCAGTAACGATTTCTGTGATATTTTTTTCAATTAGCAGTAGGGCAATTCTTTTACCAACATTTTCACGAGTCACCTGTTTAAAAATATTTGCACCTGACCCATCAAGAGTAATGGATACGATCGATTGGCCAGTTTGTTGATCGACACCAGGACCAGCATTAACTATCCTTTCACCAGTTAGAATTATCTCCTTTTTAACCAATAAGGGATTACCAAAACGATCGTTGAAAAGTTCGGTGCCTGGGGGGGCATCCTTTGGATCCATTCCTTCAAGGTCAGCTGGATTTGATTGTTCTTCATCAACCATCCGCAATTCAAGAATGGCTGTCCTACCTATAATTTCTTTTGCTTTTGCAGTATCTTGTACTCCAGGAAGTTGAACAACAATTCTATCTACTCCTTGTTGCTGAATAATAGGTTCTGCTACACCCAATTCATTAACACGGTTATGTAATGTCTCCAGGTTTTGTTGAAGTGCGAAACTAACTGTATCCTCATTGGAAATATCGTTATTTCTGACAATAAGTATGTATTCATTTCCATTTATAATTTCAGAAAATTCAAATGCCTCTGTAGTTTTAGCAATTCGACCACCTAAAATGTCTCTCCCACCTCCTTGGTTTCGAATAAGATCTTTTGCTTTATTTAAATCATTTTCACTACGAAATTTAATTTCAATAGCATTATTAACTCTTTTTGAACCAAAGTATTTAATCTTTTCATCACGCAATAATTTTCTGGTATCCCTGAGCAGTCCATCACTTTTTCTATCCGATACTTTAGATAGGTCAAGTTGCATTAGAAAATGAACTCCACCTCTCAGATCTAATCCCAAATACATTGGTAGTGCACCTATAGAGGTTAACCAATCAGGTGAATTTGATATTAAATTGAGAGCAACCACATATTTTTCTCCTAAAACTTCTTGAATTTTGGCTTTTGCTACCAGTTGATCATCGGCAGAGGTAAACTTAACTTTAATGTAAAGTGGCTCAATTATAATGCCATTATTTTTTATATTTTCTGCAATTAAACTGCTTTCAACATTAGCTAAAACTGATGATTCAATTTTCTCCCCGGATTTTATAGACATAATTTGAATGGCTGGAGATTCACCAAAAAGATTTGGTAAGGCGTAAACAAGACTCATCATGACGGTGATGATTATAATTACATATCTCCAGGTAGCGAATTGATTCATTGTTTTAAGGTTATGGGAAATAAATTTATATAGATTTAATGGTACCCTTAGGGAGTAAAGTTTGAATTGTAGGTTTTTGGATTTTAATTTCCACTGCTTTTGCAATCTCGACAATAGCAAATTGATCACTGAGACTATTGATTTTGGCAATAATGCCTGAACTCAGAACCACTTCATCACCCTTTTTTAGACTATCAAGCATTGAACGATGCTCTTTTGCTTGTTTCATTTGTGGACGAATAAGCATAAAGTAAAATAAGACGAAAATTATGATAAATGGTAAAAAGCTCATTAAACCTTCATTCATTTTTGTTACTCCTTAAAAAGAGCTAGATTTTATCATAAGACAAGCTTCTATTCATTAGTCTTACGTTCTTTTAAGAATTTAGCTTTATATGATTGAAAAGTCTTTTTTTGAATAGCTTCACGAATCTCAACCATCATTTGCTTATAAAAAAATAAGTTATGTATGGTGTTTAATCTTGAACCAAGCATTTCACCTATCTTGTACAAATGATGCAAGTATGCTCGAGAAAAATTTTTGCAAGTATAACAGTTACAACTAGCATCGATTGGCTTTAGATCATCACGGTATTGTGCATTTTTAAGTTTGATATCGCCATATCGTGTAAAAAGCCAACCGTTTCTTGCATTGCGAGTTGGCATTACACAATCAAACATATCAACTCCTTTATCAATTGCATTAATTAAATCTTCTGGTGTTCCAACCCCCATAAGATATCGTGGTTTATTTTTTGGCATTTTTGGTGCAATAAAATCTACTACCCGATGCATTTCATCTTTAGGCTCCCCAACAGATAAGCCTCCTATTGCATAACCATCAAAATCAATGTCCGTAAGTGTTTTTAGGGAGCGCAATCGAAGTTCTTCATGCATTCCTCCTTGGATAATACCAAATAACGCATTTTTGCTTCCCATGAATGCTTCTTTACTTCGATAAGCCCAATTTTCAGATAACACCATTGATTTTTCTGCTTCTTCAAATTTTGCTGGATATGGCGTACATTCATCAAAAATCATAGCAATATCTGAGTTTAATTTTTTTTGTATAGCCATTGATTTTTCGGGACTTAAAAAGCAATTATCACCATTAATCGGAGATTTAAATGTAACTCCTTCTGGTGAAATTTTTCGCATTTTTCCTAAACTCCATACTTGAAAACCTCCGGAATCTGTAAGAATAGATTTATTCCAATTAATAAATTTATGCAGTCCTTTATGCGCTTCAATGATTTCTTCACCAGGCCTTAGCCATAAATGATAGGTATTTCCCAGAATTATCTCAAAGTTAATTTTTTTTAAATCATCTGGGCTCAATGACTTCACCGCTCCGTAGGTCCCTACGGGCATAAAAACTGGGGTTTGAATTACACCATGTTTGGTCTTAATTGTACCAAGGCGTGCCGCTCCGTCTTGGGCTATGAGCTTGAATTCCATTAAATTTTCTTTTTACTAGGTAATAAGTGTCATTATAGATACTTTCACAGCATATAACGATGAATATAAGTTAATTCTAGGATAGAATTTAGTTTAGTTATGGAAAATACCAAAAAAAATAAAATAAAAGATTCATTAGGAAAAAAAGGATTTTATTTATTACCTAATTTATTTACTACAAGTGCGTTATTTGCTGGTTTTTACTCGATAGTGCAGGCGATGAACGGTAATTATGATCATGCAGCTATGGGAATCTTTGTAGCATTGATCATGGATGGGTTAGACGGAAGAGTTGCAAGGCTTACTAATACAGTAAGTGATTTTGGTTCAGAATATGACAGTCTTTCAGATATGGTATCTTTTGGAGTTGCCCCTGCATTAGTAATTTATGTTTGGGCTTTACAACCGCTTGGTAAGTTAGGTTGGATCGCTGCATTTATTTACTGTACTTGTGCTGCATTCAGGTTGGCAAGATTTAATGTCAAGTTAGATTTGGATAATAAAACTCATTTTTTTGGACTTCCCTCTCCAGCTGCAGCAACTTTATTAGCAAGCTTTATATGGTTATCTTTTGATAATGGAATAAGTGGTAATGAGATATTCCTTGGTTTTTTTCAAATGCAATGGTTTGCGTTTATTCTTACTATTTTCGCAGCATTATCAATGACTAGTGACTTAAGATTTTACAGTGGAAAGGATATAAATTTACGAAAAAGCCAACCATTTATAGCAATACTATTTGTCGTTTTAGGCTTTGGAATTGTTTCTCACAGCCCTGCAGAAATTATTTTTATTTTATCTCTAGGGTATGCTTTGTCGGGATATGTAATATTTTTCAAGGGAAAAATGAACAAAAGAAAAAGTTTTTTAGATGGAGATATCTTTGACTGACAAACTTATTATATTTGATACAACCCTTAGGGACGGCGAACAAAGTCCAGGGGCATCTATGTCGAAGGAAGAAAAAGTTCGAATTGCTAAACAACTGGAAAGGCTTGGTGTAAATATTATTGAGGCAGGTTTTGCAGCTGCTAGCCCAGGAGATTTTGAAGCTATCCAAGCAGTATCAAAGTCCATAAAAGGAAGCACTGTTTGTTCCTTAGCTAGAGCTGTTGAAGCGGATATTGAAAAAGCTGGAAATGCTGTACAGCCTGCTAAAAGAAAAAGAATTCATACTTTTATCGCAACCAGTCCAATTCATATGCAAAATAAATTAAGAATGAGCCCTGAGAAGGTATTAGATAGGGCTGTTCAAGCTGTTCAATGGGCTTTAAATTTTACAGATGACGTAGAGTTCTCTGCTGAGGATGCTGTGCGTTCAGATATTACTTTTTTGATAGAAGTATTTGATGCAGTCATAAAAGCAGGAGCTAAAACAATAAACGTCCCTGATACGGTAGGCTATTCCATTCCTCATTCTTGGGGAGAAAGAATCGGTGAATTAATTGAGAAAGTACCTAATTCAAAAAAGGTAATTTGGTCAACACATTGTCATAATGACCTAGGTATGGCGGTAGCCAATTCATTATCTGCAGTTATCAATGGTGCGAGACAGGTAGAATGCACAATAAATGGTCTTGGAGAGAGGGCTGGAAATGCCAGTTTAGAGGAGATTGTTATGGCAGTTAAAACTCGAAAAGACATATTTGATCTAGATACATCAATAAAAACAGATCAAATTGTTCCTGCCTCAAGACTGGTATCCACCATCACTGGTTACCCAGTTCAGCCAAATAAAGCTATTGTTGGTGCAAATGCTTTTGCACATGAATCTGGAATTCACCAAGATGGTGTTCTTAAGCATAGAGAAACTTATGAAATTATGAAGGCTGAGGATGTGGGATGGGGAGCTAATAAAATTTCATTAGGTAAACTTTCTGGAAGGAATGCATTTAAAACACGCTTATCAGAAATTGGTATAGAAATTGAATCGGATGATATGCTTAATGCTGCCTTTTCTCGATTTAAGTTATTGGCGGATAAAAAATCTGAAATTTTTGATGAAGATATTCATGCACTGGTGAGTGAGGAATATATTGAAGTATCTGTTGATCTCTATAAGTTAATTGCAATAAGGGCTGAATCAGAATCAGGGAAAATACCCTCTGCATCAATAAGCATCAGTATCGATGGCAAAGAATTTTCAGCAAAAGCAGACGGAGGTGGACCAGTCGATGCAACTTTTAAAGCAATCGAATCTATTGTAGAATCTAAGGCAGAATTACTTTTGTTCTCAGTAAATAACATTACTTCTGGAACAGACGCTCAGGGTGAAGTTACTGTAAGACTATCTAAGGGAGGTCGAATAGTTAATGGACTTGGAGCGGATACAGATATAGTCATTGCTTCAGCTAAGGCTTATTTAAATGCATTAAATAAGCTTTTCTCTAAGCTTGAACGCGCACATCCACAGGTTTAAATTTCAATGAATCTTGTAATTTTTGATTTAGATAATACCTTGTTAAAAGGAGATTCTGATTACAACTGGGCATTATTTTTGATCAAAAAAGGCTTGATAGATAAATCATTATATGAACAAAAGAATGAGCAATTTTATAAAGATTATCAAAATGGAAGTCTTGATGTATTTGAATATTGTGAATTTCAATTTGAGGTTCTAAAAAATAATAAACGAAAGATTTTGGAGCAATTAAGAGAGCAGTATTTACAAGAAGTAATCTTGCCAATGATTCCAGATAAAGCTTATGATTTGGTTGAGCAACATAAAAGAAACAAAGAAAAGCTTCTTATAATCACAGCAACTAATAGTTTTATTACAAAACCTATCGGAAAAATTTTTGGCATAAATGATCTTATTGGGACAGATCCTGAGGAGGTTAAAGGAAATTTTACTGGCAAGGTTTCAGGGATTCCAGCTTTTCAAGAGGGAAAGGTCAAGCGACTTTTATGTTGGCTTAAAGACAAAAACTTAAGAGTGGATAATTTTGAAAAAATCTTTTTTTATAGTGATTCTAGAAACGATATCCCATTACTGGAAAAGGTAACAAACCCGGTTGCAACAAATCCTGATAAAGTTCTGCTTGCAAAAGCAAAAGATAAGGGATGGCAAGTTATTAACCTATGGTAATAATATTTCAACAACAAACTTACTACCAAAATAAGATAAAAAGAGAAAAATAAAAGCTATTAAAGAAAATTTTATTGCTTTTTTACCTCGCCAACCAAATAAGATTCTACCAAGCAATAAAATTGTATAGATAAGCCAAGCACAAATAGAAAATATTAATTTATGATTTATGATAAGTGGTGTTTGGAAAATTTCATCAGAAAAAAAGCTACCTGAGATTAAAGTGATTGTGAGCAGTATAAATCCCAGCCAGTAAATTCTAAAAAGAAAATGCTCTAAATTAAGAATAGGCGTGCTACTTGAAAAGATTTTAGTATTTAATTTTTTTGTGCGTACATTTTGTTCAACATAAAGTAAGAAAATTGAAAATAGGGCACCAAAGGCCAGCAGGCTATATCCTAATAATGCAAAAACAATGTGTAGGATAGCTAATGCGGAGATGGTTTCGTTTAAATAACTGTGCCCTGACATAAATGGATTTATGATAAGAAAAAATAAGGCTGGAACGAGTGTTAAATATTCAAAACCTTTATGTTGATCGGAAGCATTAATCAATAAATACAATAAAACACCAATCCAACTTGTAATTAAAAGACTATTTGCAAAATTTAAGTCTATTGCAGATAGGAACGTTGTTTGGTAAATAAGCCCCGCATGAAATAAAAGACCAAAAAATACCAATACATTCGTAATACGTCCCTTAAAATTTCCTTGCAATATTTTTATTGGCAAACAAGGTAATAAGTAGATGACAAAACACAATAAAAGTAGAATCCAGTAGGTCATAGTTTTTTGGTTTAATTGTTAATAACAATTATAATGTAAAAACATATCTTACAGTTTTAAAACAGAGCAAAATAATAATGTTAGAAAATTTAACCGATCGTCTTCAATCCGTTATAAAGACTATACGCGGTCAATCACGTTTTACAGAAGAAAACATTAGTGATGCTATGCGTGAGGTAAGAATTGCTTTAATTGAGGCAGATGTTGCGATTCCTGTAGTGAAATATTTTATTGAGCAGGTGAAAGAAAAGGCTCTTGGAGCAGAAGTTTTATCCAGTGTTAGTCCCGGGCAAGCCATTATAAAAATCGTGCAAGATGAACTAACTGATTTAATGGGAGCAGAGAAATCCTCCTTAAATCTTGCAGCAAAGCCTCCCGCAGTAATTTTAATGGCCGGGCTTCAAGGTTCAGGGAAAACTACCACAGCTGCCAAGCTTGCCAAGATTTTAACTGAAGAAAAAAAGAAAGTTTTACTGGTTAGCGCAGATGTATATCGACCTGCTGCTATCGATCAGCTTAAAAAGCTAGCTAATGATCTAAATATTTCCTGCTTTGATTCATCGGAAAAAGATAAACCAAATTCAATCGCTAAGGATGCACTGAAGTTTGCTGGAAAAAATTTTTTCGACTTAGTCATTTTTGATACTGCAGGTAGATTAGGTATTGATGAGGCTATGATGAATGAAATTACTCAACTTCATAAAACATTATCCCCAGTTGAAACTCTATTTGTAGTTGATGCTATGCAAGGACAAGATGCGGTGAATACGGCAAAAGCTTTTGGTGATGCATTACCCTTAACTGGGATTGTATTAACTAAATTGGATGGCGATTCTAGAGGTGGTGCAGCTCTATCGGTAAAACATGTAACAGGCCAGCCTATAAAATATGTTGGTGTAAGTGAGAAGACAGACGGCTTAGAGCCATTCTATCCTGAGAGAATGGCTTCAAGAATTCTGGGGATGGGAGATATTGTTGGGTTAGTTGAAGAGGCTCAAAAGAATGTTGATCAAAAGGAAGCAGAAAAATTAGCTAAGAAAGTTAAATCTGGAAAAAGTTTTGATCTTGATGACTTTAAAGCCCAAATTGGACAGATGAAAAAAATGGGAGGTGTAGGAGCTATGATGGATAAGATGCCTTCACAAATATCAGCCGCTGCAAGTAAAATAAATCCTGAGGATGGAGATAAGTCACTTGCACAAATTGAGGCTATTATAAGTTCTATGACTTTTCTTGAAAGAAAAAAACCTGAGGTCATCAAGGCAAAGAGAAAGTTACGTATTGCAGCAGGTTCCGGGGTAAGCGTTCAGGAAGTAAATAAGCTATTAAAGCAATTTGAAGAGATGCAGAAGATGATGAAAATGTTCTCAAAAGGCGGAATAGGTAAGATGATGAGAGGATTATCTGGTCGTTTTCCGGGCATGTAATATTTTTATATGGTTTTAGTTGACCTATCGTCAGTATTCTTAGATAATCTCGTGTTGCCATGATATGGGGTGTTAGCTCAGCTGGTAGAGCACCGGACTTTTAATCCGTTGGTCGCGAGTTCGATCCTCGCACACCCTACCACTTTTAAAAATCTTTTTTAGATTTTTTGTACTATAATCAAGATATGAATTTCCCAAACTTATTACTTGATAATCAGCTTTGTTTTGCTCTTTACTCAGCAACCAACGCAATTACTCGTTACTATCGTTTCTACTTAAAAGAATTAGGCATTACCTATTCGCAATATTTAGTTCTCATTGCATTATGGGAAGGTAACTGTAAAAATGCGTCAGACATTGGTAAAATGCTCAAATTAGATCTCCCCACAATAACACCAATCTTACAGAAACTTGAAATAATGAATCTTATAAAAAAAAGTCGCTCTTCGGAAGATGAGAGAATTGTAATCGTTGAATTAACTCAAAAAGGAATTGATTTAGAGGAGGAAGTTGCTGCAATTCAAGATAAAGTTGCTTGTAAAACGGGTCTTGCAAAAGCAGAGTTTAATGCCTTAAAAGCCACTTTAAATGATTTGACTAATGCAATGGAAATAAATGCAACAGATGCAAAAGACTTAAAGTTAAATCACTGTAAGTAATTTTCTAATAATATAAATTCTCAGGCTAATTTTAAAAATGGAATTAAATTATCAATAAGCAATCATAAAGATATGAATTATTTAAAATATCTTTTTGGTGTCTTTGTTATTTTTTTAAGCCAAGCTTCTTATTCTTATCCATCCCAATCTCAATTGTTTGGCTTAAGTGAATCTATGGTTCACGTTTGGGTTACCTATGGTAATGGTGTTACAGGAACCGGCTCTGGTGTTGTCATAAAGGAAAATCACGTAGCAACAGATTGTCATGTGTTTGCTGATTCAAAGGGTGTGAATGTAGTGAAAACCTTTAAAAAATATGTGCCAATAGCAGTTTATGCTGACTGGAGAAACGATTTATGCATACTTAAGTTTGATGATTTACCTTTGCCTCCAGTTAAGATGGTTGTGTCGAAAGATGTCCAATATGAGAGTAAAGTTTTTGCCTTAACTTTCCCTAATGATAGCCCAATACCATTACCATCTTATGGCAGGGTAAAAGGCATACATCCATTTAAAGACAGCAACATCATTAGAACATCAGCAGCATTTACTGTAGGATCAAGTGGAGGGGCTCTTTTTGATCTTGATTTTAATCTCATTGGTATTACGACTTTTAAAAGTCCTGGTAAACGGCTTGGCTATTTTTATTGCCTACCTACGGAGTGGATTACCGCTTTATTGGATACTTCTCCTCAATTTGATTTAGTCAGTAAAAATGCACCTTTTTGGAGTTTGCCTGACGAGGAAAAACCATTTTTCATGCAGGTTATTATGCCGATGCAACAAGAAGATTGGATAAAGTTGAAAGGTATTGCTGAACAATGGATTACAGTTGATAGTAAACATTCTGATGCATGGTATTTTTTGGGTTTAGCTGAATTGAAAATGAAAAACTACGTACAGGCTGTTGAAGACCTCAAGCAAGCATATGATTTAAACAACAGGCATCTCGATTCTCTTGTAGAGTTATTTAATATCGCAAAAGTTCAAGATAACCAAGCTGAATTAGATTGGGCGTTGAAAAGGATGAAAGAAATAGACCCAGATTTTGTTAAATACAATTTGAATATAACTTAATC
>CALKDJ010000073.1 GCA_938084195.1 uncultured Methylophilaceae bacterium | reverse complement strand
GCCTTGGCCACTTAAAAATGATGCATTCATAGATCCATTTGGCAATCACCAAAGAGTTGGAAATGGTGGGTTTACTTTAAGAAGTAAAAAAGTATTAGAAACACCAAGCAAGTACGAAGTTCCTTTTGAAGTAAATGAAGGAAATTTTTATAAACATATGAATGCTGGCGCGTATAATGAAGATGGAAACATATGCGTGCATAATAAACATATTTTTGAAAAGAATGGCTGTAAGTTTGCCCCTGTTGAATTAGCAGCTTTGTTTTCTCATGAAATCCCAACCACAGAAACTAGACTTGTTAAGAAGCCATTTGGATTTCATAGATATTTTCCTGGCACATATCCACAGAGATTTAATTTTAATAGGTATGACAAATAACATGAAGGTAATAAAAAGTAATTTTTTAGTAGTCAGTGATTACAATTGGCTACCTGATAATTTAGAAGAATCATGGGTTCATAAATGGACAGATAATTATTTAATCTATGATAGGGCTCACAGATTTGAACAGTCTGATAAAGTGAAACATCAGATTAATATAGGTCAAAATATTTTTGATATATTTTATTTTATAATTGACAACTATGACAATCTTCCTGATGTTACAATTTTTTGTAGAGCCTGTTTGATGTTCCCAAAGGGAAGACAAAAGCCATTATCCAGTGGAAATTGTAGCGAGGAGAATGTTCTCAAATTAATTAACAATGATACTTTCACTGAAATACATGATATGGGACCTGAAGTACACGAAAGATATGCCAACCAGCCACTACCAGCTAGTAAAATGGCACCGGACGGCGGCTTTCTAGAAATAAATAATAGCTGGTACATGAACCATCTTCAGTGGCGACATTTTGGAAATTTAAATGCTTTTCTTAAAGATGTTTACGTAGATCCAAAAATTGATACATATGTAAGATTTTCCCCAGGTGGCAATTATATTGTACCTAAAGAGAATATACTAAAGTATAGCAAAAACTTTTATAAACAAATAATAAAAATTTTGTGCTGGAGACCCACGGGAGAAGCCCCCGGCGAAGCCCATATGCTTGAGCGGGCATTATATACAATTTTCACATGTGATTGGGAAGTAAATCCAAAATATAAATGAAGGAAAAAATGAAAAACGAACGAATTTTTATTACCGGTGGCGCAGGCTTTTTAGGTAGAAATTTAGTAAAAAAACTGTATCATGACAATAGTATAACAGTATATTCTAGAGATGAATCAAAACACTATTATATGAAAAAGCAATATCCAAAAGTTAATTTTATAATAGGAGATATTAAAGATAGACAGTTTTTAATTAGAAAATCTAGAGGACACTCAGTTGGCATCTTTGCTGCATCTCTAAAACAAATAGATGCTTGCAGTGATAATTACGAACAAGCTGCCCGTACCATAATAGATGGTGCTTTTAACTCTAGAATAAGCGCTGAAGAAAACGGATTTAAGTCTGCTTGCTTCATATCTACTGATAAAAGCCGAGCCGCTACTACACTTTATGGCGCTATGAAATTTGTTGCGGGTGAAGGATTTATTGCTGGAGAGTCAAATTGTAAATTAACATCGGCAATTTATGGTAATGTAATGGGCTCAACAGGCTCCATAATACCTTTAATTTTAGACAGTATAAAAAAAGGTAGAGTTCTTTCTTTATACGGAAAAGACATGACAAGATTCTTGTTAAGCGTAGATGATGCAATTGACTTAGTTATGAAGTCTGTAAACTATCAAGGCTGTAATTTAATTCCAGTTGCAAAATCATTCAAGGTTGTCGATTTATTTGATATCTATAAAGAATATTTTGGCTTACAGTATGTACTGTCATCACCAAGAACAGGTGAAAAAATACATGAAATTATGGCATCTGAAGAAGAATTGCGAAGGATGCAGTTTATAAAAAAAGATGATATATTTTTATTGCATCCTAAAAAAGATATTGGAAAAGTTTCATTCACAGGAGATGAATATTCATCTAAAGATTTTTGTTTGTCCAAAGAAGAACTACTACAGTATCTAAAAAGTAAAAACTTTTTTCAAGAATCTGTATTATAATCTATAAGGTAAGTTAAATGAAAGTAATTTTATTTGGTTCAAATGGTATGCTTGGAAGTTATATAAAAGCATATTTGAAAGATAAATGGCAAGTAGTACCATTAACAAGGCAGGACTTAAATTTATCAAAATCCAATAAGGAACAAATTTTTTGTTTTTTAAATGACAATATAAATCAAGATGATATCATAATAAATGCTGCGGGATTAATAAACCAAAGGCATCCCAGTGTCTCTGACAGTTTGAAAGTCAACAGTGTTTTTCCTCAAATTCTAGCTGATTTTAAAATTAAAAAGGGCTGCGAGGTTTTACATATCACAACAGATTGTGTTTTTAATGGAATGTCCGGTTCTTACATAGAAACCGATTATCACGATTGTTCTGATATTTATGGAATAACCAAATCACTTGGTGAAAATTGTATCAACACAAATATCAGAACATCGATTATTGGTGAAGAATTAAGTAATAAATTGTCACTACTTGAATGGGTTTTATCCATGGACGGCAAAGTGATTGATGGATATGAAGATCATATCTGGAACGGTGTTACTTGCTTAGAATTATCAAAAATTATTTCTAGCATTATAGAAAATAACGAATTTTGGCAAGGAACAAGACACATACATTCTCCGAATAAGGTATCAAAATTTGATTTAATTAATCAGATTATTGAAGTCTATGGTTTAAACATAATCGTAAACAAGACTAAATCTAAAAAAAGCTGCTATAGAGATCTATGCTCTAATCAACCTCCTATTGTCGAAAAAGATATTAGAAGACAGCTTGTAGAGATGAGACAATTCAACATAAAAAAGAGGATATAAAATGATAGTCAATGAACTTTATAATGGCTCAGGCTTAGGTAATCAACTATGGAGATACACAGTCACTAGAGTCATAGCAGATAGAAATGGATACGATTTTGGAATTATGAGTCCCCATAAATTTAAAGCATCAAGAATACTAGATTTAGATTTTGGAAAAGAAGTAATTGGAGGATCTGCACCATTTGAAGGAGCACCACCAACTACCTTGCCACAAGGAATAGACAATTACTATTCAGAAAGAGAACTAATACATCCAACCTTCAACTGTGATTGTAGACTATACGATCCTCATTTGGTCTCTATAAAAGATAATACAAAAATTGATGGTAACATGGAGTCAGAATTGTACTTAGATGGCTATAAAGAACAAGTCAGAGAGTGGTTAAAAATTAAAGACGATAAACAAATTTGGACTTTATCTAAAAATGATATATGCATATTGGGCTTCCGTGGTGGAGAGTATGTGCCAGTTAGGGACTTGTTTTTGCCAAGAGAATATTGGTATGGTGCAATGAGTGTCATCAAACAGAGAAACCCAAATATGAAATTTGTTGTTGTCACTGATGATCCAAGAACAGCCAAACAAATATTTCCAGATTTGAGTGTGTATCACTATAATACTGAAGTTGATTGGATATTAGTAAGAAATGCCAAGAATATTATAATGTCTAATTCTAGTTTTGCTTGGTTACCAACTTGGATTAATGATCAAGTTATCAATGTAATCGCTCCAAAATATTGGGGCAAACACAACGTTTCAGATGGATTTTGGGCTCAGGGCGACTCTTTGACAAAGGGCTGGGAATACTATCACTCTTTAACAAATAAGCTGTATTCATATGAAGAGTGTAAATCCGAAAAAGATGATTACGAGCACAAGCACTCTGATACAATTTATAAAATTTACAAAGGAGATGTGTAGATGCCAAAAATTTACGATTGTTTTCCATTTTTCAATGAATTAGATTTATTGGAAATAAGATTAAATTATCTTGATTCTGTCGTTGATTACTTTGTTCTTTGTGAATCAACGATTACTTTCTCAGGTATACCAAAAAAGTTGTTCTATCAAGAAAACAAACATTTATTTAAAAAGTTTGAGCATAAGATAATCCATGTAGTGGTTGATGATACTCCAAGTCAATTTATTAAACACGACCCGTTTAAAACAGATCAGCACCAGAGAAATTCTGTCATCAAAGGACTGATAAACTGTAATGATGACGATATCATAATAACAAGCGACTTGGATGAGTTTCCAAATATTGATGTTATAAAACAAATGCAAGATTTTTATAAAGAAGGTATCTTGTTTCATTTAGCACAAGACATGTTTTATTATTATTTCAATTTAAAAGAGACTTCTGGTAAACTTTTATCTGTTACTGGAGAGTTTGATGGTATAACTGATAAAAAATGGCTTGGCAGTAAAATTTGTAATTATGGATTTTTAAAATTACATGGTGTTGATACTTTAAGACATTCATCTTTAAGAGAATCTGGAACTAGAATCTCAAATGGCGGCTGGCATTTTACTTATGTTGGAGGGCACAAAGCAACTTCGGCTAAGCAAAGAGTTCTTCTAAAAATAGAATGCGCTGCTCATCAAGAATTTAATAATAACTTTTACAAATTAAATGTAAAAAACAAAATTGATTCTAATGAAGATGTTTTTTTTAGAGATTCTAAATTTGAAGTTGTTCCAATTGACAACTCTTTTCCATCATATATTATTGAGAATAGAGAAAAATTCAGCCATCTTATAAAGGATTAAAATGAAAACATTTTTCAATGATGTTATTGTGTTTGAGCCCACTATTTTTACAGACCACCGAGGCTATTTTTTTCAATCATTTGATAGAAAGGTTTCTGATGTGATAGGCACCAATTTTGTTCAAGATAATCACTCTGTCTCTCATAAAAATGTAATAAGAGGTATGCATTATCAATGGCAAGAGCCAATGGGTAAATTAGTAAGAGTAGTTAGGGGCTCAATAATTGATTTTTTTATTGACATAAGAGAAGGCTCGCCAACTTATGGTCAATACGATCAGATAAAACTAAGCGATCAAAACAACAAAATGGTATGGATCCCCGGTGGGTTTGCTCATGGTTTTATAAGCCTTCAGGATAATACAACCGTACTTTATCGATGTACTGCTTATTACAACAAAGAAAAAGAATCTGGCATAAATATTTTTGATGATGATATCAATATTAAGTGGCCAATTGATAAAAAAGATGCTATTATATCAAGTAAAGATTTGGAAGCACAATCTTTCAAAGAGTA
>CALKDJ010000072.1 GCA_938084195.1 uncultured Methylophilaceae bacterium | reverse complement strand
AATTATCATTTTCCATGGCCATTTATGGACTTATTAAATTTGTTAGTGGATCATGATGCAAAAATGGTTGTAACTTATCACTCAGATGTAGTGAGGCAAAAAAGACTGTTCTATTTATACAAGCCACTCATGAAATACTTTCTTAATCAGGTAAATATTATCGTGGCAACTTCCAATAATTATTTGCAATCAAGCCAAACACTTAAGGACTATAAAAAAAAAGTAAAGGTTATTCCGATTGGTGTCAGTAAAAAAAGCTATCCTATCCCTACAAAAAAAGATTTAGTTAAAATAGGAAGTCTTGTTGGATACGATTTCTTTCTTTTTATAGGAACGCTCAGAAAATATAAGGGTCTAGATTATTTATTAAGAGCACTAAAAGATACTGAGCTTAAATGTGTTATTGCAGGCTCAGGCCCCGAGTTGATAAGATTAAAAAATTTAGTAAAAGAATTAGGCTTAACAAATATTGTTTTTTTAGGAAGAGTAAGTGATTCTGAAAAAGTTTCGCTTATAAAGCTATCAAGAGCAGTTGTATTGCCATCTAATTTGCGATCTGAGGCTTTTGGAGTTGTATTACTTGAGGGGGCAATGTACAAAAAACCACTTATATCGACCGAGATAAGAACAGGTACTAGCTATGTAAATGTTAATGGAGAAACGGGATTAGTTGTTCCAACTGCGGATCCAGAATCACTTAAAGAGTCAATGTTACTTTTAGAAAGTGATAAGAGCTTATCAAAAAAAATGGGTCAAGCCGCTCATAAAAGGTATATTAAACTTTTCAGAGGCTCAGTAATGAGTCAAAAATACGCTGAAATTTACAAAACTTTAATATAAATTAATGATGATTAACTTCACTTTAAATCTTCTTGTAGAATAAATTTTAGCAAATAAAAATACTATTTTTTTATAGATGAATTTAAAGATAATTAATAATTCAATCCCAAGAATATATTTAAAGATTGGGTTTTAGTTGAAGAATTCTGATGTCTAGGGAGCAACAAATTTTTTTTATCTATTTGGCATTTCCACCTTCATTCCTTTTTTTCTAGGCTCAAGTTGATATACAAATAATTGAAACCAAAAATAATAAATAACACTTTGGAGCCGTGTGGTAACATAAACCAAATTTATTTTGATGATAATCCCTTATTATTAGCCGTGACTGAAAAAAAAATTAACCAACATATTTCTAATAAAGATAGGCTTAAAAGTTATATTATCGGAGGTGGTGAGGCAGCCGAAATATTTATTAGAAATCCAATTAGCTCACAATATCGCATCTTGGGAATCTTTGATGATGACCCCAAATTGCAAGGGAATAGTATTCAAGGAATACCAGTTCTTGGGGCTATAAATAAACTAAACCATTTCATTCAAAATAATTATGTAAAAAATATCATTTACCTAATACCTTCTATCCAAATCGAAAAATACATTGATTTGTTCCAGGATATTCAGAATGAATATCCTGAGATTGAATGGTTATCCTCACCACCGTTAAATGATATTAGTCTGGGTTTAAAAAGCTTGTTTGAGCTAACTAACTTGAATCTCATTCCAGTCAACCAAACATCTTCGCATCTTCATATCTCCGAAGATCAAAAACAAAAAGCTCTTGGCAAGGTAACCTTCATAACTGGAGGCGCAGGATCTATTGGTAGTAAAGTTGTAGAACAATTATTTTTATATAATATTTTTACAACGCTAGTTGTAATCGATACCAGTGAGTTGAATGCTTATAAACTAAGCCAAGCCTTTCCTCTTCAAGTGGCACAAAAAAAATTAATTATTCACCTTACTGACTACGGTGATGTTGACGAAATTAATAGTTTACTAGTAAAGTACCAACCAGCTTTTATCTATCACGCAGGAGCTTATAAGCATGTTAACCTTCTAGAGAATGACAATGTGTTAAGCGCTATTAAAAATAATGTTGTAAAGAGCATCAACTTATTTAGAGCCATTCTAGAGCATTCCTTTGTTAAGACTTTTATCTTAGTTTCAAGTGACAAGGCGGTCAATCCATTAAGTGTAATGGGATACACCAAGAGACTGGTAGAAATTTCTCTGCTAAGCTTATCTAAAAAATCTCAATTAGATATGATTATAGTGCGCTTCGGGAACGTTGTCGGTAGTAGTGGTAGCGTCTTCCATAAGTTCCTTAAACAAATCCAAGGGCGGCAGAAAATCACTCTCACTGATATTAATGTAACACGTTATTTTATGAATATTAGTCAGGCAGCAAGCCTTATTATTAAGGCATCCTTAATTGGTGAGGGAAATAGGGTGTATGTTCTCAAAATGGGAGAGGCTGTTAAAATTTATGATTTTTTAATTGAGATGATTAAAAAGTATGGCGAATTAGAACAGAAAGATTCAATAATTATTACTGGTCTAAAGTCTGGAGAGAAGTTAACAGAAGAGCTTCACTATCACCATGAGAATATCAAGCCTCTAGATAGTGATATATTTGTCAGTGACTTTTTAATAAGTGAAATAGATATTAACAAGCTACTTAAGAAATTCAGTAAATTGTCGGTTACCCATGATGAAAAATTATTAAAATCTTGGCTTCAAAAGTCTATTAGTGATTACGGAGATGAGAAATGAATTATTTAATAATAAATCATACCTCCACTTGTTCTTTTAATCGCTTAAGAAAAATTATGATCAATGAGACTATAAAAGTTAATAGTCTAACCTTAAACAAGGGCTTATGGTTATGCTAGAGAATATCACTTTGTTTAGTTACATAGATTTAACGGATTATGCTTATATTTTTTTCTTTACAATAATAATGATGCAAATAATCTGCAATAAAAATAATTTTATAAAAAAATTTATCCCCAATTACACTGCTCCACAAAAAATACATCAGGGTGATGTGAGTAGATTGGGAGGTTTAGTTATGTTAATAAGCACAGCACTTTTTATTAGTTTTTGGTCAGACCAAGAAATTAAAAATATGATGTTATGGTTTTTTATTGCTTTTCTCCCTTTAGGACTTATTACATTAGCTGAAGATTTTAATAAAACTATACCTCCCTGGGTAAGACTTATTGTGATGTTCTGTTCGAGCTGGTTAATTTTGAAGATTACCGAAATTCCTCTTCCTCTATTTAATACTCCTTTACTAAGCGTTTTATTGGCAGATCCATTTATAAGCAGTATTTTTTACACACTATGCCTTGTGAGCCTTATGAATGGAGTGAACTTTGTCGATGGAACGAATGGTAATTTTGCGTTTATGACAATCTGTATCATGATTTCGCTTTGCTTCCTTGCAACCATAGTTGGGGATATACAGTTTATAAACTTGCTTATTTTATGTGGCACACCTTTGATTGTCTTTTCTCTATTTAATTATCCCTGGGGAAAAATATTCGCAGGAGACATAGGGGCATATTTATACGGGGCTCTCATTGGCTTCCTAATATTATTTTTCTTTGGGCGGCATAGCGATGTATCAGCATGGAATGTGCTTCTCATTGTATTTTACCCTATCATTGAGGTAATCTTTTCAACTATTAGAAAACTATTTAGAGGATCGTCACCTTTGTCAGCAGATACGAGTCATTTACATATTAAGATATTCACTTTGCTCTATCGTGGCTCAAAAAAATCTCGTCAGTCAAACAATTTGGTAACGTTATTTCTTGGATTATTTTGGCTATTCCCAACTATGATCCTACCTTGGGTTTATCATTCCCATATTCTCTTAGCGGTCACTTTGACTTTTCTTACCTTCTGCTACATCACACTTAATCTAGTTATCAAAATTGATCAATAAAATGTCTAGTAATAATATGATAAAAAAAGGATCTATCTTTATAAATCATCTATTGTACAAAAGATAATATATGAACATTACACCAATAATCCTTTGTGGGGGTTCGGGCAAAAGGCTGTGGCCTATTTCTCGGAAGAATTACCCAAAACAATTTCTCGAGTTAGTCGGAGATTCAACTTTATTTAAGCAAAGTGTTAGTCGTGCAATTGCTCTCGAAAATAAGGATTTCAAGATTAGTGA